>DAHVOT010000041.1 GCA_027318675.1 archaeon
AGGACCTAAGTCTGGAGCTGAACCATACCATTCTCTGCAATTTTCTCCAGGATGAGGGCCAGAAGTTGAACAATGATATCCTGGAACAACGATTCCAGTATCAATTAAATCACTTCCTTGAGCTAAATGCCCAAATGTAATATCAGGTAAACTATAATCAGATTTTCTTGGCTTATACAATTGTGAAGTATCTAAATTTACAAAATCAGAATCTGTGACAGTGTAATCTGGATTATAATCCCACCACCAATCACCAGAATAAGGATGACTCACCCAAGTATTATAAAGAGAGTCTATCCATGCCTCATATAAACTAACTTCATATTTCTCTCCTGTAGCTTCAGTCTGTTGGCTTTTATAGACAATATTATTTCTGAAAATAGATGCATTTGCATCAGAGTATCCTATTCCGTTTTTGTAAGCAAGATTATTATAAAGCAATCCCCCATTAGGCACAACCCCATCATAATCAACTAAAATATTATTATAAAATCCAACTCCTCCTCCTGGACCATTACATTCAACAGCTAAACAATTTTCAAATCTTGCAAAATGCTCTTTTCCAACTTCGTAATTTGGAACCATAGTCGAATCTGCGCCTGTAGCTTTATACCCATTACCTTCTATATTCCAACTTCCTAATCCAATATATCTATCTGAAGCCATTGCCCAGCAATTTTTAAATAACCTATATGGTTGTCCACTAGGATCAAACCCATCATCAGAATAATTAAATGCTCTACATCCAATCCAAGTAAAATAATTTCCATAATAACCCTGAACTTTCCATCCATCTCCTGCATTCCCCGGTTCATCATCATATCTGTCAAAAATATTATATGAATCGCAATTTATCCAAGTAGTATTATCATATTCAAAAGGAGAATCTTCTCCATCAAATTCATTCCATGCATAACTCCAATGTTGAAAACCTCTTCCATCAATATCATGAACAGCTATATTTTCATAATGTATATTTGCTCCAGCAGAACCAATACCGTAAACTTCTGAATAAGGTTTTTCTTCTCTTGAAAAGTCAGGAGGACTCTGATGTATGTGCCTTACTGTTAATCCTCTTAACTGAATATGTTCAACTAATTCTATGCTTATTCCGCTGCTCCATCCAACTTCATCAGGTAAAATTTTCTGTCCATCTAAAATTGGCTTTTCTCCAGGGTAATTGAAATATCTTATTGGATTTTGTGCAGTCCCACTTACAGCAGTATTGTATGATTCAGGACCACATATAGAAAGTCCGAAAATACGTGAACCTTCTGGACGTTCTAAAGGCTGCCATACTCCTCCTCTAAAGTAGGCTATATCTCCAGGACCTAATTCTCCAACAACCCTTTGCCAAGTATAAAATGGCTGTTCAAATGTTCCAGGGTTATTATCATTTCCCCAATTTGCAACAAAATAGGTATCTCCAGAAACATCCAACAAGCATACTCCATGAGAACAGTATTCTCCTGAAGGACAAGTTATTCCAGTACAACTTAAGTTGTCATTAGCCATACATAAGTTATTAGCGCAATAATACTCACTTGGACAATTTCCAAAACTTACGCTTCTATCACATACTGTTCTTGTTCCACATTGATAATCCAAAACATCGCCGCAATCAGAATTAACTTGCTTAATATTCTCATCATTCATATAATCGCTATCAATACAAACATTATTGAAACAAGTGTATCCTGTTGAACAGCTTCCACAATTTAAACTACCTGAACATCCATTAGAAATAGTTCCACAATTTTTTCCAAATGAGCTACATGTTGTTGAGGCAATGCAATTTTCACTATCTTTCATACAAGTTCCATTAACTGAGCAACTATATCCAGTTGAACAAGTCCCACAATTTAATGTTCCCCCACATCCATTACTTACTGTTCCACATGTTCTTCCTAATGCAGAACATGTTGTCGGAGTACAAGGAATTTCTTCATCTTCTTCATCATCACTTAAACTACTTCCACCAGAACTTCCACCTCCGCCCCCTCCCCCAGAAGATGTCTGCTGTTTGATACATTTATAATTCAAACATAAATAACCTGAATTACATCCACTTCCACACTGCATACCACAATCATTTAATCCGCATTGAGCTCCAACAGGACAATAATTAGAACAAGTATTTGGTGTAATGTATTCATCTTCAATGTCTCCTACAATTTCTTCACCATTTCCTTTAACAAAAATAGGAGTTATTGAAATTCTTTTGATGCGTGAAGCATTTATTAATATAAATTTCAAAGAAAAAGTTTCATTCTCTCCTTCATCCATAGAAGTTTCTTTTTTTATTACTTCAATACTTGAACCATCGTCAACAGCAAAACTTAAAGAACTAAATTCACCATCTCCTTCATTTCTTTTAATCGATATCTCCATTGTCTTATCATCAACTTTCTTTACTTGTGAAATTTTCAAATCAAGATCTTGAACCAAAATATTTCCTTTTTTAACATCGCTTATATTCTTTACAATAAAAAAAATTAATACAGATAAGATTATTACCAAAAAAGAAATAAGTAGGATAACAACTAATTTTGACAACTCCCCCTTTTTTTGCATAAATAAATTAAGAATATATTCTTTAAAAAGTTAATTAAATTTATACAAATATTTTTTCAAATCAATTTTGTTTTTCTTACTTATATCAACACCCTCTTTTCTTAACATTTCAATTTTTTTCTTGACACCTGAAGCAAATCCACCAATTTCTCCATTTGAATTAACAACCCTATGACACGGAACTCTTGGAGCATAAGGGTTTTTATTCATTGCATTTCCAACTGCGCGATAAGCTTTAGAATTTAACTTTTTTGCAATTTCCTTGTAAGTTGTGACTTTACCCTTAGGGACTTTTACAAGAAGAGAATAACATCTCTCATTGAATTTAGTTTTATATTTAATTGCCATATTATAAACAAATTTATAAACAAGATTTAATAAATATTATCATGAATATAAAGGAGAAAGTAGAAACAATAAAAGAGTTTGCAGAAGAAATTGTTACAGAAGAAGAATTAATTAAACTCTTTGAGGAAAAGCCTCATCCAATAGCTTATGATGGTTTTGAACCTTCAGGAAGAATACACATTGCTCAGGGTTTACTTAGAGCAATAACTGTAAACAAACTAACTTCTACAGGGATTAAATTCAAGTTTTATGTTGCAGACTGGTTTGCATTACTTAACAATAAATTTGATGGAGATATAAAAAAAATAAGAATTGTCGGAGAGTATTTCATAGAAGTGTGGAAAGCATGCGGAATGGATTTGAAAAATGTTGAATTTATCTGGGCTTCAGATTTTATTAAAAAACACCCAGAATACTGGGAGACTGTATTAAGATTATCAATACACGCAAGCGTAAACAGAGTTTTAAGATGCGGTCAGATAATGGGAAGAGAAGAATCAACAGATAATCCTTCTGCTCAAATATTATATCCTTTAATGCAAGCAGCAGACATACATCATCTTAATGCAGATATAGCTCAATTGGGTATGGACCAAAGAAAAGTGAATATGTTAGCAAGAGATGTTTTTCCAAAGTTAAACATGACTCCGCCAGTTGTTATTTCTCATCACATGCTTTTAGGATTACAATTCCAGGAAACAGATAAGATAGGTATTGATAGAAAGATTGCAATGAAGATGTCTAAATCTAAACCAGAGACAGCAATATTTATGACAGACACAAAAGAAGAGGTTTTCAATAAATTCAAAAAAGCTTATTGCCCAGAAGGAGAAGAACAAGATAATCCTGTTTTAGAATATGCAAAATACATTGTTTTTGAGAAATTCAAGAAAATAACTATAAAACGTCCAGAAAAGTTTGGAGGAGATTTAACAGTTAAAAGTTACAATGAACTTAGAGATTTATACCTTAAAAAAGAAATACATCCTTTAGATTTAAAAAATACTATAGCCGAATGTATAAACGAATTATTAGAACCAATAAGGAAACATTTCAAAACTTCTAAAAAAGCAATGGAACTAGAAAAACAAGTTCTATCTTTTCAAAAATAGAATTAATTTTACTTCTTTTCTTCAGCTTTTCTTGTCTCCACTTTTACTCCAAGTTCTTCAAGCCTTTTTATGTGGGCTTGCATAACTCTCTCAAGCTGTTGAATAAGTTTCACAAGTTCTCTTCTCTCATTTATAAGAGTGTTCAAAGAACCTTGATGAAAACCGACTTCAATTTCTCTTGGAAGTTCTGAGACTTTCTTTTTTGTTTCTGCCATATTTTATTTAAAAAAATGCCCATTATAAATGTTTGTTTTATTGAGAATTAACTTGAATTAATTTATGTTTCTTTAATTTATAATTTAGTACTTACTTTCAAAAGGGCCCAAATCAGGAGATAAACCATACCATTCTCTGCAATCTTCTCCAGGATGTGGACCAGAAGTTGAACAATGATATCCTGAAATTAACATACCTTTGTCAATAAGAACACTTCCAGAATTAAGATGACCAAATGTAATGTTTGTAGGTAGAGAGCCGTCAGAATTCCTTGGAGATTTTAATTGATTAACATCTAAATTTAAGAAATTATTATTGTTTAAATTGTAAACTTCTTCATAACATGGCCAATCATTAATAAGCCTCCAAGTATTATTACTCTCTGTATAAGTCATATAAGAATTACTAAAAGGATAAACTCCATTAGAATAAGCAATATTATTTCTCCAAATAGATATTGGGTTTGGGTAATTAACATTACTTGATACAGAAAAACCGTATGGGTTATTATATGCAAGATTGTTATAAATTCTTGCATTTGTTCTCTTATAATCAGGATATTCTAATAGGAAAAATCCAACACGAGTATTTTCAGCAGCTATACAATTTGTAACTTTTCTAGAAATAAAACTACTATCGTACAATCCGCCAGTTTTGAATCCACTTCCATCTCCATCTAAAGCACCATTTTGAAAAGACCAACAATTGTTGAGGATTATTGTTGCAGGGCCACTTGGGTCAAAACCATCATCTGAATTGTTCCATGCTCTGCATCCATCCATTATGATTAATGATCCTGCTTCGTCAACTATTTTATATCCGTCTGCTGAACCTCCAAGAGTATTTTCTTGTTCATTTCTTAAACGCCAATCCCAATTATTATATGCATCGCAATTGATGAAATATATTGTATTATTTGGATAATCTGCATGTTCAGGATGATCGTAGGGTTCTGTTCCTGGATATCTCCAACCTCCAAAAAATCTAAATGCATTTCCGTCTACATTATGAACAACCATGTTTTCAAATCTCAAATTAGTAGAATCATATGCATAAACTCCCCAAGATTCCATATAATCTCTCCATTGCTTAACATTCATAACTGTAATTCCTCTAATATTAATATAATCTGCAGTGTAAAAATAAAATCCAGTATTATAACTATTAACACTATATGGAGATTGTTCTGGTATGAAATTGATAAAATTGAATATTGGTTTTTCTCCAGGATAATTAAGGTAATTTATTGATTTTAAAGGAGTGCCATCAACTCCCCCATTTTCTACATAGGTATTTGTAGGATCCCATACAATTGTAGATTCAGGATAGTATGTTCCACCACGGATATAAACACTATCTCCAGGTTGTGCAACTTCAATTGCTTTCTGTAATGTTGCAAACGGACTATTTATTGTTCCAGGATTATTATCATTTCCATTAGTTGCAATATAATAAATATTATCGGATGTAATTGTAGTGCAGATATTATTAATACAATCTTCTCCACTTGAACATGTTCCACAATTCACACTGTTTCCACATACTGTTCTTGTTCCACATTGATATCCTAAAGATGAACATGTATTCGTACATGGATTTTCAATACAAGTTCCATTTGTCTGACAAGTATATCCAGTTGAACAAGTTCCACAATTAGTACTTATATTACAAATATTTTGTGTCCCACAATTATATCCAAAAGTAGAACAAGTATCAGCACAATTTTGAGGATTTTGAATACATGTTGAATTAGATGCACATGTATATCCAGTTGAACATGTTCCGCAATTTACACTCTTTCCACATACACTATGAATTCCACATCCATATCCTAAAGATGCACATGTATCAGTACAACTTGGAGTTGTTGAACTCCCTCCACCACCAGAACTTCCTCCGCCCGAAGATGTTTTTTGTTTAATACATTTATAATTTAAACATAAATAACCTGAATTACATCCACTTCCGCACTGCATCCCACAATCGTTTAATC
>DAHVOT010000042.1 GCA_027318675.1 archaeon
GTTGCATCGAAATCAACACCCAGAGATTCATTCCTGTAAAATATAGAAGCATTTGGAGGAATGTAAGTAAAATAAGGTATTCCGGAATCTCTATTTACTGTAAAGTAGGATTCATTGTAAATTAAAGAATAATTTTGGGTATCAGTTCTTAAAAATGAGAAGTTGTAGAATCCAGAAGATAATCTCTGTTCAGAATTATTAGAGATAATTGTTCCATTTCTCCTTAATGTGAAAGGAGTTGAACAATTTGTCCAAACTAAGAAAGTTAAAGGATAGTCTATTGGAGAAGTTTCATTAAAGAAAATTTGGCAGAATTCTGGATTTTTGTTTACAGTGAAAAAGCTTTGATTATATATAAAAGAATAATTTGAAACATCTGTTCTTTGCGCAGAGAAATTGAAATAACCTGCACCATTATTTTGTATCGAATTATTTGAAATAAGAGTATTGTTTCTCCTTAATGTAAAAGGGGTTGTTGAATTTGTCCAAACAAGAAACACATCTGGATAAATTAATGGGCTTGATGCGTTAAATAAAACATTAAATTCTTCTGGATTTTTGTTTACAGTGAAGAATTCGGAAGAGAAAGTATTTGTATAATTTTGAGTGTCTGTTCTTCTTACAGTTATATTATAATATCCTGCTCCTGAACGTATAACTGAGTTATTTGAAATTGAAGTTCCATTTCTATACAAAATGTATGCTGAAGAACAATTAGTATAGGCTGTAAATATTTCAGGATAGATTATTGGAGATGAAGCGTTAAAGTAAACTCCACAATCAAAATATGTTGATTTGTTTATTTGTACTTGGTAAATTGTCCAATTGATATTGTTTGAGGAGTCATTTATTGTTATATTTAAAGAATAATTACCTGCTCCTAAAACTGTTGAGTTTCTTAAAAATCCTGATTGATTTATTGAAAATCTTGTATCATTAACAGAATAATAACCAAATTCTATGTTATCTGTTGCATCGAAATCAACACCCAGAGATTCATTCCTGTAAAATATAGAAGCATTTGGAGGAATGTAAGTAAAATAAGGTATTCCGGAATCTCTATTTACTGTAAAGTAGGATTCATTGTAAATTAAAGAATAATTTTGGGTATCAGTTCTTAAAAATGAGAAGTTGTAGAATCCAGAAGATAATCTCTGTTCAGAATTATTAGATATAATTGTTCCATTTCTCCTTAATGTGAAAGGAGTTGAACAATTTGTCCAAACTAAGAAAGTTAAAGGATAGTCTATTGGAGAAGTTTCATTAAAGAAAATTTGGCAGAATTCTGGATTTTTGTTTACAGTGAAAAAGCTTTGATTATATATAAAAGAATAATTTGAAACATCTGTTCTTTGCGCAGAGAAATTGAAATAACCTGCACCATTATTTTGTATCGAATTATTTGAAATAAGAGTATTGTTTCTCCTTAATGTAAAAGGGGTTGTTGAATTTGTCCAAACAAGAAACACATCTGGATAAATTAATGGGCTTGATGCGTTAAATAAAACATTAAATTCTTCTGGATTTTTGTTTACAGTGAAGAATTCGGAAGAGAAAGTATTTGTATAATTTTGAGTGTCTGTTCTTCTTACAGTTATATTATAATATCCTGCTCCTGAACGTATAACTGAGTTATTTGAAATTGAAGTTCCATTTCTATACAAAATGTATGCTGAAGAACAATTAGTATAGGCTGTAAATATTTCAGGATAGATTATTGGAGATGAAGCGTTAAAGTAAACTCCACAATCAAAATATGTTGATTTGTTTATTTGTACTTGGTAAATTGTCCAATTGATATTGTTTGAGGAGTCATTTATTGTTATATTTAAAGAATAATTACCTGCTCCTAAAACTGTTGAGTTTCTTAAAAATCCTGATTGATTTATTGAAAATCTTGTATCATTAACAGAATAATAACCAAATTCTATGTTATCTGTTGCATCGAAATCAACACCCAGAGATTCATTCCTGTAAAATATAGAAGCATTTGGAGGAATGTAAGTGAAATAAGGGGGATTTGTATCTAGGTTTATTTTTCTAGTGGAAGTAGAATTATACTGATTTACATAATCTACAATTGTTACATTATAAAAATATGTTCCATCAGATAAATCATCCCAGATTATCTCTCTTCTTTTATCTTGATAAGTTGAAGAATTTAGCAAATTATAATTTAAATCATATAAATTAAAAGTTATGTTTGCTTCATTCAATTCTACAACGGAAACATTGACATAAATGTATTCTGAGCTTTTATTTGAGTTATTAGGTTCTGTTCCTGAAGAGTATTCTATTCTTGGATAAGTTGTATCAATTGTAAAAGTGTTATTTTTAAATGCAAATGAGGGATAACCAAATGAATCATTACATTGAATATTCCAAACATAGTTTCCATCAGAACTTAAATTTACTGAGAAATTTGCTGTCCCTTCCTGTATAAATTCTCTAGAATTATAAGTCAAATTTATATTATCTATCCAATAATTTTCTGAAGATCCTCCACCTCCAGTATCCGGATCTGCCCAAAACCTTATTGCAAATCCAGAATGTAAGTATTGGGAATCTGTTGTTGAAAAAGCTGCATTATTCCAAGTATCTTCTGAACCTCCTAAAGAACCTGCATTTATATTGCCCATATTATCCCAATTTCCAGAGCTATCGTTAAAATAAAGGATTACATCTCCTGCATCACAATCATCATCTCTATATCTAAATGTTAAATTTATTTCAGTAGGAGTATAAACTTCTATAGGTGATGCAGAATACATATCGCAATTTGCACTTGTTGCGCACTTTGAACTATAAACTCCTTCAGCAAAATCAGAAGCTATTGTCCAAGCAGTATTTGTCCAATTATTAAAATTTTGTGATTCAAAATTGTCAAAAAAGGATTTTCTTTTTACAATTACCCAATCTAAATCTGTTTTATTTAATGTCCATGAACCAGTCCAATTCCCATAAAGAGAACAAGAATCTACTCCGTCTGGATCAAGCGCAGAATAATTAAAAAAGATATTTAATGGGGAATTCAAGTAAGAAAAATCAGAAGGAGAATTAAGAATAATTGCTGGACCTGTTAAAGAAACATAAAAAGAAACGCTTTTCATAGCTAATTGGTTAAAACTATCATTTGAATATACATAGATTGTATGCGGTCCTTCTGTTGTACTAAAAGTAGTGTTTGTATTACAAGGTATTGAAATATTAGCAGAATTGTCTAAATTCCACCAACACGCGCTAACTCCTGATACCTCATCAAAAACATTGTAATTTAATGGTAAGTCCTCACTGATACCATATGCTTTTGGATCTGGATCTAAAATTATTATAGACGGACCTTGGGTGTCTAACCCAATCTGCCTTGTAGAAGTAGAATTAAAATTGTTTGCTAAGTCTATTACAGTTATATTATAATAATAAATTCCATCATATAATTCTGTCCAATTTATTTCTCTCCTTAAATCAAAATATGTAGAAGAATTAATTAAATTATACTCTTGATCATACAAATCAAAAGTTATATTTGCCTCATTTAACTCAAAAATAGAAACATTAACATAAATAAAATTTTGAGATTTGTTTATGTAGTTATCTTCAGTTGGATAAACAAAATTAATTAAAGAATAGGTTGTGTCAATAGTTATTGTATTGTTTTCTGTTTCAAAAGAATTCCCTGCTAAGTCAAATATTTTGTAGAACCATTTAAATATCCCGTCATACATAAAATTATAAACTATTCCAGTTATAATCTCTGTACCAGAAATATCTTGAGTGGTTTCATTGATTAGATCTGTTTGATTATAAACAAATAAAGTCATATTTGCTAAACCAAGATTATCTGAAGCATTAACTGTTAAATTTTGATTTGAATCTGATAAAAGAGACTCATTTTCTGGAAACAATAGAGTTGCATTAGGAGTAGTTAAATCCAATACAACTTGCCTTGTTGAAGTGTAATTATAATTATTTGCAACATCCACAATAGTTACATTATAATAATACATCCCCTCAAGCAAACCTGTCCAATTTATTTCTCTCCTTGAATCTGTATATGTTGAAGAATTAATTAAGTATCTATTAGAATCGTATAAATTAAAAGTAATATTAGCTGGATTTTCTTCAATAATCGAGACATTTGCATATATAAAATTTAATTGAATAGATTTATTTTCATCTGGTGTTGGAGAGATATAATCTATAAGGGGGTATGTTAAATCATAGATTAAAGTAAAATTTGAAGTTAAAAAAGAATTTCCTGCTAAATCAAAAGAAAGGTAATTCCATTTAAATATACCTTCATGAGGAAGATTGTAAAAAATATTCGTTAAGGCGTATAATCCAGATATTTCTTGATATGTGGAATTGGTCAGACTTGTTTTGTTATAAATACTTAAAGTAAAATTAGAAAGGCCAAAATTATCTGAGATTTCTGCAACCATTATCTGAGATGAAGAGGAAACAAGAGAATTGTTCTCAGGAAGGGAGTTAGTTATATTTGGAGGAGAAGAATCTAATGTAATTATACGAGTTAAAGTATATACTCTTCCATCTGGAATATCAAAGATTGTAACATTATAATAATAAACTCCTTCTGGTAGATTTGTCCAGTTTATTTGCCTTCTTGAATCCGTGTAAATAGATTGATTTAATAAACCAGAATCATTGTATAATCCAAATGTGATATTTATCTCTTGATTTAAATTTGCAGAACTTACATTTACATAAATCCAATCCTTATTTACTGAAACTGCGTTTGATTCTGTTAATGGGACAAAATAAATAGAGGGAAGTGTTAAATTTAAAGTTGTTTTTCTTGTAGAAGTAGAATTAAAATATCCATATTGATCAAACACGGTAATATTAAAATAATAAACTCCTTCTGGGAGATTTGTCCAGTTTATTTGCCTTCTTTTATCAATATATGTTGAAGAATTTAGCAAAGTATGATTTGAATCGTACAAATTAAAAGTTATATTCTCTTCATTTTCCTCAACTACGTTTGCATCAATATATATCCAATCTCTTGCAAATTTCGAATTGTTTTGTGGAGAACTTATTCCAAAATCTATTAATGGATATGTTGTGTCTTGTATTATTGCTTGATTTTCATTGTATATTTGGGAATAATTTTCTATGTCTCCTCTTAAAAAAGAAAAATTGTAAGCTCCTGCTGGTAAAAATTGTTCCGAATTGTTCTCAATTAAAGTCCCATTCCTATACAATGTGAATTGCCCAGAACAATTTGTCCAAACTAAAAAAGAATTTTTATCACTAAGGGGAAAAGTTTCATTAAATAAAACTTCACAAAATTCTTGACTTTTTAATATGGTAAAATAATCTTGGTCATTTATCCAAGAATAGTTTTGTTCGTCTACTCTTTGTGAAAGATATACAAAATAACCTGCCCCATTTAATTGTTCTGAGTTATTTTCTATTATTGTCCCATTTCTGTATAGATTAAATTCAGAGGAACAATTAGTATAAACCCTAAATGTTTCTGGATAAAATATAGGAGAAGAGGAATTGAATAAAACGTCATATCTTTCTTGATTTTCATCAATCCTAAAAAATTTTGTATCAGAATAATAAGTATAATTTTCATTTTCTTGTCTTTCAGCAGTAAAATTGAAATACCCTGCACCTGAATTTATTAGCGAATTGTTTGCTATTGAACTATCATTCATAAAAAGGGTATAATCTGGGCTACAATTGGTATAAACAATAAACATCTCTGGATAAGATCTTGGTGAAGAAGCATTAAAATAAACCGAACAAGGTGAAGAAAATTTTTTTATTTCTAAACGATATATTGTCCAATTAATGTTATTCGAAGAATCGTTTATAGTTATGTTTAAAGAATAATTTCCAGCACTTAAAACTGTTGAGTTTCTTAAAAATCCTGATT
>DAHVOT010000043.1 GCA_027318675.1 archaeon
AAAATTAAACTATAGTTGTGATCCCCACTGTTATTGCAATACAGAATGTCGAGGTCATGATGAATGTAATTTTTGCAGGTGCGTAGGGGATTGTAGTTGCGATTATGAATGTCATGTTAATTATGATACTAATTGTCCTTGCGAAGAGCATGATTCAACATGTCCTTGTGTTATGGATGAATGTAGTTGCGAGACAAGATAAAAATTAAAATGGAAAAAAATAAACCTAAATTCAGATTAGAAGATATATCCAAAATACCAGAGGATATAAAAGAAATGATAAAAGAGATAGTTAGTGAAATATCTTTTAATGGAAAATTACAGCCGGCATTAGCAGGAACAGGAAAATTAAACTATAGTTGTGATCCATACTGTTATTGCAATACAGAATGTCGAGGTCATGATGAATGTAATTATTGCAGATGTGTTGGTGATTGTAGATGCGATGAGCACGAATGCACTGATTGTACTTGTGAAAGAACTTGTTCTTGTGTTGGAGAAAAATGTCGTAACGATGATGAACCTTGGGTGTATATACCTTAATAAAAAAACAATTCTTATAAACTTCCAATTTCTTTCTTTTATATGGCATACTTCGTTGATATATTCGGACATGGAATTCCTTTAGGAGGAGAAGAAGATTATTACAAATCAGGTAAAATGAGTCCTTCATGTGAGGGAGACTATCTTCGCATGAAAGAGAGACAGCAAGCAATAGAAGAAAGAGAAGAAGCAAGAAGTCAAAACACTCTTCCTAGAATTCTCAGAGCAGATGATGATATTAAAGATTCTTATGATAAATTAAGATTATTCAAGACAGATTAAATCATCTTCAACTTTTTTCTAATAACTCTTATAACTTCAACATCTTCTTTCCTCCAATAACTTTTATAAACACCAATTTATTCTATATTTCATGAGGAGAAAAGAGATAATTTCTGTTTTGTTTGCTTCAATTTTAATTTTATCTGTTTTCTCATTTGTTTCTGCAGGAATGCTTTCAAATACTTTCCGTAAAACACAAATAACAGGAGAAACAATTGAATCAGCTTGTTCAGACAGCGATAATGGAAAAGATTATTTCACTAAAGGAACAATTATAGGTGGAGGAGTTTCGTTTGTTCAATATGATTATTGTTTACTTTTAACTTCAACAGGTCAAACAGATGTTACATCCTGTGAAGCTTCAGATTCAAACTGTAAATTACATGAATTTTATTGTGAAGAGGGAATAAGGAAAGGTGTAAGAGTTAGCTGTGATTATGGATGCTCTGATGGAATTTGTAATCCTGTACCTACTCAAACTTCCTGTTCAATTACATTAACAATTCGTGAAGGAGAGACACACGAAATTGATGGAAAAACAATTAAAATAGAATTTATGGATGCAACGAGAGTAAAAATGAATATTGCAGGAGAATTAACTTCAAGTTTATCTGAAGGAGGAAGTGAAGAACTTTCTGACGGCAAAATAATAACTATAAACGATTTTTATTTCCCAAAGGATGCAAATGAGACAGGAAATGTAACTTTCACACTCCCACTTAATTCATGTTCTCAAGAATCTATTTGTACAGATTCTGATGGAGGAATAAATTACAATGCTAAAGGAACTGTGAAGTGGACCAGTAATACAGGTTCAACTAACACTGAAGATTATTGTCAAGGAAATACATTATATGAAACTTATTGTCAGTATTCCACTACTCAAAGTATCACTCATGATTGTACTAGGGAAGGAAAAGTTTGCTCAAACGGTGCTTGTGTTTCAAAGCCAATTGAAGATATTTGTCTTGACACAGATGGAGGAATAAATATATATGTATCTGGAAAAGCTTACAATCCTAATGATACTTCTTATGTAATTAAAGACAGTTGTCAGGATGAATATTATCTAATAGAAGCTTCTTGCATCTCTCATGGTGTGATACTTGGAGAACCTAAATATTGTGATTTTGGATGCAAAGAAGGGAGATGTCTCTATGCAAATGAAACAAATAAAAATCTTTCAACTTGTCAAGATAGTGACGGAGGAATAGAGTTTTATATTCAAGGAGAAGTTAAAACTTCATTTTCAAATGTTTCCAGTGTAGATAAGTGTTCAGAAGATGGAAAAACACTGGTTGAATATTACTGTTCTTCAAAACCTACAACAGGAGCATCTGCGGCAGTAAAACCTTATCTCTGTAAAAACGGTTGTAAAAATGGTGCTTGTATTAAAATACAGGATATGAATAAAACACATGATAAAAATCAAACTGAAACACAGGATAAAAATCAAACTCAGAATAAAACTCAAGAACAAAACTTAAATCAAGGGCAAAGCAACAAGAATCTTTCTTCAGTAGACACAGGAGAAAATTGTGAATTTGGTTGCATGATGAATGAAAAATGTTATCCTTTTGGATACAGAAAAGCAAAACAATATTGTTCTGATAGTAATGAATTCACACCTCAAACAATAAATGAAGATTCCTGCGAAAACAACTTTGAATGCAGAAGCAATCTTTGTATAGACGATGAATGTGTAAACCAGGGAGCATTCACAAGAATGATGAACTGGTTCAAGAATTCTTTAGGAAAAAAGAAATAAATCCATAAAATAATTAAGTAATAAATGGATAATCTGTATTAATTATTAAGTTACAATAAAAATAAAGATTTATAAAGAAAAACACCTTATTTAAAACATGGTAAAATATACTCTTAAGTTAATGCATTCTGAAAAACCAAACATATATGGAGAGTACAATCAATTAGTGTTAAAGAATGTTCTAGGAGAAGAAATACCTAAAAAAGAAGATATTCTTGATTCAACAGGAATAAAGGAATATATACAAAATTATGATCGTTTAGATAATTCACAAGCATATTATTATTGTCATTATGGAAATTCTAAATTTGTTGTAAAAAATATTGAACATTTTTTAACAGAGAATAATTCTCATCTTGAAGCAAGTACAATAGTTACTGCAGTTAAGTTAGATAACAATCTTTAAAGCAAGTTCAATCAACATACCCTTCAGGCTTTTCCATCCCATTATTCTTCAGTGCTTTTTGAACATACTTTGAATCCCATCCAGTAATCTCAAGCTTAGTTCTTATTTGAGTATAATTCATCCCAGCAGCTTTAGCTTGCTTAACCCATTCATTTAACTTTGGCATAACTTCTCCTTCTTTTTTCTTATTTTTTCTTCTCTTACTTATGAAGTTAATAACAAGCACAATAATAATTATGGCTGCTAAAAGAATCAATGCAAGGATAATTGGGTTTTCAATTATATCACTAATCATTCTATATTAAATAAATCTGCTTTTTTATAGGTTTTCCCTGTTTGCAGGAAACACAGAATACTCGTTGTATCTTAAAAGTAGTTATATATGGAAATATTTATAAAGAAACGAGGTTTTTGTTATTTATACAGGTAATTAAAATGAAATTAAAAACAAACTTGATAAATCCTTTAGCTACTCTTGCAATTTTAGGAGTTATGTTTGGAGGAATAAGAGGGTGTAATAGTGCTTGGAATAATAAGACAATTGAAAAACCAAGTTATACAACAAACTCTCGTGCCTCTGGATTATTTGGACATGTAGAATTTACAAAATATGCTGACGGTTCTTATGATGTTAAAGTTTATCCAAAACTAGCACACAGATATTTTAACAGTCAGCTTAATCAAGATTTAGATGGAGATGGATTAGTAGACAGAATAAGACAAAATGGTTCTGAGGTTAGAATGAATAGTCTAAAAAAGATATTAATTAGGGAGTCAGATTATTTAGAAAACAAAGAATTATTTGATAGTGCTGATAGTCAATTACAAAGTTTAATTGAAGAATATTCAAAATAAAATTAAAATTGAGGTAAAAAAAGATGCATTATTATTATGACAAAGACGGAGAAGTAATCCTTGAATCATGTCAGGATTTGTATTACAAGATGGATTTAATGAGAGAAGACTCTCGAATAGAGTATGAACATAATCATTCTGAATTAAATAATAAATCTCATGAAGAAACAAGTAAATTAAAAAAGATAATTGAAGAGAATTCTAAAGAGAAATTAAAACAGAATTAATTTACTTTCTCTTTTTTTTACTAGCTTTTATTTTCTCTTTTTTCACTTTTCTTTCAACTTTCTTCTTTTTACTCTTTGCTTTTGGCCCTGTGTTTTTCCTTGAAAACAATCCAACTAATTTATCATCAAGTTTATCTTCAGGAGGGCTTTTCTTTAGTTTTTGATTTAAAGTACTCCTTCTCAAAATATCTTCAATTTGGTCCGGCAATGTAAGCATATTTTTCTTAGCTCTTTTCTCCAAAGCTTCTCTTAACTCTTCATCTAAAAATAAAATAACTGAACTGTTATTTCTAAGATTAACTTCAGCATCTAATTCAACATCTTGTAAATCTTTATTTAACTGCTGATGTTCCTGAATTTCCTGTTGTATTACATTTTTAGTATTTATTGTTGGTTTCTTTACTTGTTTCTCAACAGGTTTTTTAATTTCTTTATTTGTTTGCTTGCTTTCCTTTTTAGGAGCTTCTTTTTCTTCTCCCAATTCTTTTGTTCTGTCTGCTTCTCCATCTATCCTGTAAAATGCTTTAACTATTTCAGATTCAGGCCAGTTTTTTTCAATTAAACTCTGCTTAATAACATCATCTCTGAAACCTCTTTTCCTTGCTTCAAGAATATAATCTATATATTGTTGTAGTTCCATTTTAATTCTCAGACTTATTTGCTAATCCTTGTGTTATAAACAACAAAGAAAGAAAAATTAAAATTAATGAAGTTGAAGCTAAAATCCTCTCATTAGTTCTATTATCTATTTTCCATTCAAGATTCTCATTACCATAATTATAAGCAATCATTAATTTAACCTCTGTTGGAGTATTTTCATATGAACCATATTCTTCATTTATTAATCGCTTAGTTTCACTTTCAAGAACA
Source organism: archaeon (assembly GCA_027318675.1). GTDB lineage: Archaea > Nanobdellota > Nanobdellia > Pacearchaeales > GW2011-AR1 > MWBV01. The sequence goes on from DAHVOT010000043.1 coordinate 4,952, forward strand.
TTATTTTCAAAAGCAGGAGATACTTTAAATTTAACTAAACTTACCCAGGTAATTCCAACAATTCCAATTATCAATAAAATCATTCCAATCCATAATTGCACTTTTCCTATTGTTTGTTTTCTCATTTTATTTCTTGCCTGCCTTTACACTTCCAACATAAACCTTCTGCACTGCAAAACTTTTGTAAATTCCTTCAAGTATATCAGTTCCAGCATAACCTGCCAACAAAGACAATCTGTAATCAAAATTAAATATCAATCCAGTAAAAACTCCTATAATCAATGCAACTCCAACAGTTATTGCATAATATCCCCATAATATTTTTCTTCTCAAAGATAAAGCTTTCAACAAACCCACAACCCCTCTTGTTAAACCTCCAACTCCTCCTAAAAGTGCTGGATATAAAATACTTGCAACTTGTTCTGAAACCATTTCACCTCTTTTTATCAAACCCCTCTTGTTTGGGTTCAACCTCTCTTTTATAGAGGATATTACATTTTATAAATATATTTGTGTATAGATTTATACAATTTTCTAGTTTAATTATTAGTTAACAGATATTTTTACAGTTAGTTTAATGATAAATGTTGTATTCTAGATAACTTAAGGTTTGAGAAAGTTGTTATCATTGATTCAAAATGTCTTGTTTTACATTAAACTACTTACTGTTAATATTTGCAAAAGAATATGATATATTAA
>DAHVOT010000044.1 GCA_027318675.1 archaeon
TTAATCTTGCAATAGCAGTCTCTCTAAATTTATCATTTGGATTTACAGGTGTACTTTGAAGATACATTGCATACATTTGAATTTCTTTAAGTTCATCTAAAGTATATGCACCTTTATCTATTAAGTATTCTGAATCAAGAGCAGACTTCAATTTGCTTAAATTATTTACTCCTTGAGCTTGAGAAGCAGTCAAAGAGTTAATTGTATTCTCAACACTTAAAGAAAACTTTTTCATAAATTCAACTGAATTCTCAGATGAAATTCCATTAATTATCTCATTTTGCTTATTAATTATATTAGACAATCTATTCACATCATTTTCTATTTGTTCAGAATGAGCTAAGAAACACGAATTAAAAGAAGAATATCTTGTTGGATAGGTTTTCATTTCTTCTTCACAAATTTTATTCCATCCTCCTTCGCCAGTCATAACTTCTTGTCTAGCTATTGCCTTCCCATTTCTATTAGCTATAACATTTTTAACAACGAGTACTGCTTCTGTTGCCATACATGCTGCCTTACCAGCAGAAACAATTCCCCCAAGAGCTTTTGAGACTTTATTCCATTCTTCTATTGATTTATTTATTTGTTTAATCTTCTCTTCTGCCTTTTCAGGAGAGAGTTGTATTGCTCTCTTTTCAACACCAATTGTGAAATTAAATGTTGAATTACTCTTTGCAAAATCCCTATTTGCTTTAACAGAAACTTTTGCAACTTTCTCAAGTTTAATATCTGTTAAAGTAAAAGTATATTCTCCATATTTCTCAGATGATGTTCCTCTCTTGAGAGTCTTTGAATCTACAAAAATATCTCTTTTATTTCCGTGATTATCTACACTTATTTTTATCCTAGCTGAATTCTCATCAATTAATTCTTCAAGCATTATATACTCTGAAACTTTTAATGCTTTAAGTTCTGTCTCTGATTTAAAATTAGCAAGAGAAACAACTTTATCTTTTCTTAAATCAAAAATTTGTGATTCCCCTTCAGAATCTGTAACTACAACTCTTGCACTATATTCAGATACACTTGGGCTACTTACTCCCTCAAAGTAAATATCACTTGCTTGTCCATTAATAATAACTTCTTTAACAGCGTTTTTTGAATTTGAAATTTTAAGAGGATTAACACAAATTTCAGGACTATAAATTGAATTAGGATAATCTTCAGCAAATTGTTTACATAATTCCAACATTGTTTCTTTTTGCCCAATTGCATAAGCTAAATTTATTTCCTCTATTAATGCCAACTCTCCATAATCCTGCAAAGATTTACTGTCTGGAACTTCATTTGTATAACTATTAATAACAGTATCAAAAGAGTCCATTGCATTTTGATAATCTTTTGCATATTGTAAATTGCTTTCGTCTTCAAGCATATCCTTATAATCTGTATTAGCTAATCCTTCAAAAGAAACTCTCCCTCCCTTAAATTCATAAGCTAAAGATGTGCTGCCTACCGGAGAATCTTGATAAGGTATAAACTTGAAATCTTCTCCTCTTATAATATACTTTCCTGCATCCAAAACTCTTGTTGCAACCCACTTATTTGCTGCCTCTAATATTATACTTAATTTTCCAGTATTTCCAGAAGAAGATCTGATTGATTCAGCATGTCTTGCAACAGAAGTAATTTCATCATAAGACAAAGAATCTTTATTTATTGGCAAAGCAACTAAATGAGCATACATTCTTTCATTTGCATCTTTACTATCTATTATAACTTCATCTCCTGCAACTCCCACATAGCCCAAATAAACAAATTTCTTACCATCACTTGATTGATATAAATAATCTCCAACTTCATAAGAATCAACTTTCCCATTTACTTCTAAATTCACTTTTGGAAAAATTCTTAAATAAACAGAATCAGCAGATTTATCATCTTCTCTGCATCTTATCTCAACTTCCTGAGAAAGCCCCTTAGAATTTATATTCGTAATAGAACATCTCCCATCCAAGAAGTTCTCTCCATCTCTCAATTCCAAATAATCTTCATTAACTTTTATTCTTACAAAGGTGTCGGGATCTTCAACACCTTCCAATTTAACCTGTAAACTCGCCAAACAGGGACTTAATCCAGGAAGAGAAATCTTACTTGATTCTTCACCAATTTTAAGATTAATACTACTAGAATATTTCTGAAGAGCATATCTTCTCTCTCCAGATAAAACTCCTCTTAAAACAGTATTGTCTGAATAAACAGAAATACTTGCACTCTCTTCATTTATATTTTCTGCACGTAAATATCCTCTTCCATCCCAAAAACTATATCTAACATAATTATCCATCCACTCTTCTTCATTCAATAAAGGAAGATAAAACAATGCATCTCCAACTCCAAAAGAATTTTTAGAATCATAATTAAATGTAGCAGTTAAAGTTCCTTTAACCCAACAAACTTCTGATCCTAATGCTGTTCTCTGACAATCAGTTAATGCAGATTCGTTAGGTTGTTTTCTCAATGTAACAACAATATAACCCATATTATCTAATAAAAGAGAACCCTCTAAATTATTTTGATTATATCCTAATGCAGATTGTGCAGGCATATATCCTATACTCAAAACCTCTCTCGGATATTCTTTAGTAAAACGCACACTATTTATATCAGTAACATCAATTAATGGATTTATTTTAGTAGCAGTCATTTTACAGAAAACATTTACATTCTCTTCTGCTAATAAATCACTTGTAACAACAGTTGGCTCGCAACTCAAGGGACTTATTTGAACAATAAAATCTGTACCTTGTTGACAAAAAGATTCATCTATCTTAAAGCTATTTCCTCCATAAAAGAAACCTGCTCCTCCAAGATTATTATACTCAGAAGAATATCTACTTTCAGTATAACCTGCTGAAATAAATGAAGAAATAAATAGAATACTAATTAATAATAAAAATAAAGATAATAAATTTTTAGAAAATTTCATATAACTCATCGTAAGCTCACCTCCAAGTTACTGCTTTCAAATAAAATATAATTTTTCTGTATCTGATCTAAAGAATCAGGAGCAGGGAAACTCTTTGCATTAATATCAATTGCTTTTGATTTCTTTAAGTCACTCTCTGAAAAAGTATAATTTAATTTTCCTCCAGCAGACAAAGCATTTGAAACTATTTGAGCAGGAACTTCAACTTCATAACACTCTCTCTTTGTTAATCCTAAAACTCCTCCTATAAATGCACGAGGAACTTCAACACATTTCTCCTGAGTTGTTGCCCCAATATTTAAGCTTGAATTTCTATAAACATAAACCTGAATCTCATAATCTCCTTCTCCTAATTTAACTCTCTTCTGCTGAGGATAAGAGATTGTTTGGGCATTATCTCCTGAAATAAAATAAATAAGTGCATCTCTATTGTAATTCTGATTGTCTACTTTAAGCTGAACATCCACATCATAAAGTTTGTTTAAATAAACACTTAATGCTCCTTCTGAAACTGTAGAATACATAAACTTCTCTTCTTTATATCCATCTGCTTTCACAGTTACAAAACCATTAACGCATTGAGGGAAATTCTGAACAAGAGAACCATCTTTAGTCATACCTATATTACAAGTTGTTCCTAAACAAGAATATGAAACAAATGCATCAATAGGTCTTAGATTTGTATCGTAAACTTTAACATTCATTTTCACATTCATTTCATCACACAATTCATCATAAGAAATTTCAACTGCTTCACCTCCTGAAACATTTCTGGGAGTATTTCTTTCAATTACTACAGCCAATGGAAATTGGAATATTTCCTCAGATGCATCTCCTGAAATAATTTGGACTAGAACAGGATATTTTATACTATAAACAAAATGATAAGGAACATAACAAAAACCTAAAATACCCATTCCTTCTTGGATTCCAACAGGATTTGCAATCATTAATTGATCTTCTGATGGATTAACTTCAAAACTTGAAGTCCAATTTTGAGAATTCAAAAATTTAACTCTATGATCTGAAGGAATCCCATTTATATCTATTTCAAAATATTCTCCTTTGGTATTTCCATTTCTAAGCATAAGAGTATTCAATTGAATTGCTTCTCTAAGTTCTCTGAAAACTCTACTTGCATCCCACATAAGAGGAGAACAACTCATTTCAACCCCATCAACAGGAGCATACAATCTCAAGACATCTATTGCATACTCTTCTAAAAATAATTCTTCCTTCTCTTGTTCATAAACATTAATTGCAGATTCATACAAAGAACCTAATTGAGAATCAATAGTTACTTTATGCTCTCTTGCTAAAAAATCTTCATCTTCTCTTGAAACTAAAAAATTCATTTCAAGTTCTAATGTAACTTTATCCTCATTTACATTTATCTTTGCATCTGGTTCTCCCATTTCTATTGAATATCCTCTTAAATAATAATCATCAAAAAAGCATCCTCTTGCTCTGGAATCTATAAACTTCTCTAATTCTTTCTCCATATCTTCATTAGATGGAACTTGTTCTTTCTGGATATTATTACCGGAAACATAATACCAATAGGGAATAGGATTTCCTAAAAAATCAAGCTGAGAAGAAAAAGGCATGTAATCTGAACCAGATTCATATTCTGGAAGATAAATATATCCTCCCTGGCTCTCAAGAACACTCACTCCAACTTGTAAATCTTGTTCAAGACAATCAATGAAAGTATTATAAACAGGTTCCATATCAGAAGGAACCTTAGGAGAAAAAATAGCGTCTCTAAAAATAAAAATAAGTACAACCATTGCAACTAAAAGTATTGCAAGAATAATAAAAATAGTTACCTGTGCTTTTCTGTTTTTTAAAAGAAAATTATTTGATAAATTATCTGTTTTCACCCTTTTTAACCTCATTAAAAACTAATGAAAAATATCTATATAAAGTTTATTGAAATTCAGATTTCTGTTTATCTTACAGCGACTCTTTTTGCACCAAGAAATTTAAGGGATTCAAAAATCAAAAGGCCACCACCAATAATAACAATCCACTTATTTAACTTTAAAAAAAATTCAGGCAAGTTTACAAATTGTAAACCCACATTAAGAAGATATAATCCTAAAATAGCATACAAAACAAAAATCAATGTTCTTCCATTTCCTCTTGCCATAAATAAAATAAAAAAAGCACATTTAAATATTTTACTAATTACAAAAATAAGCTTTATACGGTCCCATAGTTTAATGGTAGAACATGTCCTTGACGTGGACAGGGCTGCAGTCCGATTCTGCATGGGACCATTTGATTGTTCTATAAAATATAAAATAATATAAACCTACAAGAAAATAAAAATAAATGAAAAAAGAATTAAGTAATTCTCTTGACAATGCAATAAAAAACAAAGAATTAATAGAAATTCTTAAAGCTACAAACAAAGAGAATTGTGGATTTATTTTGGGTAAAATAGAATATTTCGATGATATTCATATAATAAACATGTATGGAATTACTCTAGATAAACAAGAGAATTCAAAACCTAAAATATTTTCATTTACCATCTCTCCTCCTCCGATTAATATAGAAAATGGATATAACTTCAAGATAGGAGATTCTTTATCTGATTTATCTGAATTAAACAAACTTATTCCATTAAATGAGGAATATAGATC
>DAHVOT010000045.1 GCA_027318675.1 archaeon
TGTTCTTTTCAAATATAGTCTTATAGATTGGTTTTGAAGTTGACCTACTACTAAGAATTAAGAGTAAATTAGAAAAAATTAATGTAGAAAATGCCATTGCACGTGAGATATTTTCATCTCCAGTAGATTTTAATGTAAAATAAAAGACTGCTGCAACAGCAAGAAGCATACCTAATCCTTGAATAATACTGTAAATTAAAGTTTTTTTATTGAATATCTTTTCTTTTGGATCTCTTGGCTTTCTTTTCATTATATTTTCTTCTGCTTTTTCAGCTTCAAAAACAATAGAGCATGTTGGATCAATTATAAGCTCTAAAAATAAAATGTGAACTGGAAATAATATTAAAGGCCATTGAAAGATGAGAGCAAGGGCAGTAATTCCCAATATGGGTATATGCATTGAGAAAACATAAGACATTGCTTTTCTTATGTTATCGAAGACTCTTCTTCCCATTTTTACACCATTAACAATTGAAGTGAAATTATCATCTAGGAGAACAATTGAAGAAGCTTCTCTTGCAACATCTGTTCCCCTCTCACCCATTGAAACTCCAATGTTTGCAGACTTAAGTGCAGGAGCATCATTCACACCATCACCAGTCATTGCAACAATCTCTCCATTAGATTTAAGCGCATTGACTAATCTTAATTTCTGTTGTGGAACAACCCTAACAAAAATATTTACATCTTTTATTTTTTTCTTTAGATCAGAATCATTTAATTTCTCTAATTCATCCCCTGTAATGTATTTATCTGGATTTCTCAAACCTATTTCAAGTGCTATGTTTTGTGCAGTTCCATGATAATCTCCTGTAATCATTATAACCCTTATACCTGCATCATAACATTCTTGTATTGCTTGAGGGACAGTTGGGCGTATAGGGTCTTCAAATCCAATTAAACCTACGAACTCAAAATTAAATCCAGATTGCTCTCTTGGAAGTTTCCCTGTTGAAATAGATTTTGCAACTGCAATAACTCTTAATCCTTCTTTTGAAAATGCAGAGACTTCTTTTAATATTCTTTTTTTAGCTACTGAATCTAATTTACATAAGCTCATAATTGCTTCAGGTGCTCCTTTAGCTGCAACAGTTTGCTCATTTTTTCCTGGTTTTGACCAAACATGGGAGATTGCCATGAGTTTATCTGATAAAGAATATTCCTGTAAAAGATGCCATGTTTTATTAATGAATCTTGATTCGTTTCCTCTTGATAATTCTTTAAGTGCTTTTTCCATTGGGTCAAAAGGTTCTTTCTGACTTGCCAATATTCCGTATTCAACAACTTCATTAAATTTCTCAGGTATTTTTCTTTTATCTTCTATAAAACAAGTTTGTCCATTCCAATAGAGTTTTGTAACAGCCATTTTATTCTGAGTTAAAGTTCCTGTCTTATCTGTGCATAGAATAGTTGTTGAACCTAATTCAGAAATTGCCTGTTGTCTTCTTATAAGAACATTTTTCTTGGACATTCTCCAAGCTCCCAATCCTAAAAATAATGTTAATACAACTGGAAATTCTTCAGGCAAAATAGACATTGCTAAAGTTATACCATTTAAAATAGATTCAATCCAGTTTCCTTTTATTAAACCATAAGCAATAGTTATTATTGCACATGCACTTAAACCATATATTGCAAAATATTTAACGAGAGCACTTGTCTCTTTCTGTAAATTTGTTTTTTCAGATTTTATACTTTCAAGGGATTTTCCTATTTTACCCATCTCAGTTTCAATCCCTGTTTTCTTAATCATTGCTATTGCTGTCCCCCTCACAACCAAAGTACCTGAATAAACAAAAGGAGTATCTTCTCCTCCTGGTCTTTGCATTAGCACCTTAAAATTTGTTGTAGGTTTTTTTCTTACTGCAATTGATTCTCCTGTAAGAAGACTTTCATCAGCAGAAAAATTAGTTGAAGCTATAACAATTCCATCTGCAGGAACTCTGTCTCCTTCTGAAAGAATTACAATATCTCCTTCAACTACTTCTTTACCTGGAATTCTTTTTCTTTCTCCATCTCTTACAACTAAAGCTCTTGGGCTAGATAAGTCTCTTAAAGCATTCAAAGCTTTTTCAGTTTTATTTTCCTGATATATTGTTATAAAGATTATAACAGCAACAAAACCCAGCAAAAGAAAAGATTCTTTTATATCTCCTAGCAGCATGTAAATAATCCAGCATGCTATTAGAAGAAGAAACATTGGCTCTTTTATAACTTCAAGGATAATTTTAAGGGTTGTCTTTCTTTTTTCTTTTGGTAGTTCATTGTAACCATTTTCTTTTAATCTTGAATTTGCTTCTCTTTCTGTCAATCCTTGCAAATTCATTGAATTAAGAGTTTCTGTTATACTTTGCATCTTTCCCTTTTAATAAATTATAAATAATAAAGAACTTTATAAGATTAATTATTGATATTAATAAAATTATTAACTTCTCTTTTTCTTCTTGATGCAAACCTTGCATGGCTTAAATTTCTCTTTTATAAAATCCTTTTCATTGTTTGAGACAAGCTTATATTTTCTTTTTATTAGTTTCCCAAGCCTGCAGTTTCTGGTATGATAGGTTCTTGTTTCTTCTGAAGCAACAAAATCATATTTAGGTATATCTAATTTTTTCTTAGGTTCTTCTGTAGCAACAACAACTGTTGGCTCAGATGGAATTTGAACAACTTTTTCAACAGGCCTATCAACAAAAACTGTTTTTTCAACTGGAACCTGAACTTCCTTTATTACCTCTCTCTCAACTGGGACCTGAACTTCTTTAATTACTTCTACTGGTCTATCTACAAATATCTTTTTTTCAACAGGTATTTCCTTTACAACAGGTTTTTCTATTATAACTGGTCTTTCTACTCTCTGGATAACTGTATTATCTACTTGTCTCAAAATCTTTGGCTCTATTAAAAAAAACAAAATACCAGAATAAACTATAACTATTGCAAGTATCACTATGAGTGAATTTGTTAAATCAAGTTCATAATTTATAATTAAAAATAAAGCTATTGCAACAAAAGCTATTGCTATGAAAAGTCCAAGAAATAAATGATTAAGATTCCAAATCCTCTTTTCAGTTATTTTGGGTTCTAGGCGTTCTGTGTTTACTATCTGATGTCCTTTAGCTGTGCTAAAGACTTCACTATTTTGCTGTCTATTAAATGCATTACTTTCCTCTTCTGTATTAAACACCTCTTCCATCTAAAATCAAGGTATAACTTATTTTTAATATTAACTATTTTTCATTAAATCTTACAAGAATATCTTTAAAAACATAAAAGGGATTTAAGATATATGGCAAAAAATACTAAATCTAAACAAAAAAATAGAAGATTAATCACAGCAGCGCTTCCATATATTAACAATGTTCCTCATTTAGGGCACATAGTTGGATCTCACTTACCTGGAGATATATTTGCAAGATATTCAAGAGCTAGAGGCTATGAAACTCTATATATCGGGGGAACAGATGAAAATGGCTCAACTTCTGAGATTGCTGCATTTAAATTGAATGTTCCTGTAGAAAAATTTTCAGATAAATTATACAAAGAGCATAAAAAAATATATGATTGGTTTGAAATATCTTATGATAACTTTTCAAGAACAAGCAAATCAATACATCATGAAACAGTTAAAGAATTTTTTGAAGTTATAAACAAAAAAGGATTCATTGAAAAAAATAAGATGAAAGTATTTTATTCTCCTACTGAAAATATGTTTCTACCAGACAGATATGTTGTTGGGGAGTGCCCAAAATGTGGATATCCTGATGCAAGTGGAGACCAGTGTGAAAAATGCACTTCTGTCTTAGACCCTTCTCAACTTAAAAACCCAAAATCAACAATCTCTGGTGGGAAACTTGAGATAAGAGAAACTGAACATTTATTCTTAAAACTAGATAGTTTATCTCCTAAACTCAAGAAATGGATTCAGTCTAATAAATACTTCAGAGAACAAGTAAGAAGTTTAGCTATGGGATGGATAAATGAAGGATTAAAACCAAGATGTATAACTAGGGACTTAAAGCACGGTGTAAAGGTTCCACTGAAAGAATTTGAGAAAAAGGTTTTCTATGTATGGTTTGATGCTCCTATAGGATATGTTTCTTCAACAAAAGAGATTACAAAAGAATGGGAGAAATTCTGGAAAGATGAAAAATCAGAAGTTTACAATTTCTTAGGTAAAGATAATATTCCTTTCCATACAATTTTCTGGCCAGGGATGGTAATTGCTCATGGTGAATTTAATTTACCTAAAAATGTTATTGGATTACAATATCTTAATTATGAAGGACAAAAGTTTTCAAAAAGTAAAGGAATTGGAGTTTTCTGTGAAAGACTTCCTGAATTGAAACTTGAAGCAGATATCTGGAGACATTATTTAACTCAAGTAATTCCTGAAACAAGCGATTCTGAATTCAGGTGGAAAGACTTTCAGGAAAGAGTTAATTCAGATTTAATTGGAAACTATGCAAATTTTGTAAATAGAGTTTTGAATTTTATCTATACAAAATTAAATGGGAAAATAACAAAACCTTCAGCTAAAGATTTACAAGACATAGACAAGAAATTATTGAAAAAAATTGAAGAAAAAAGAAAATCCATAGAAGACTTAATGGAGAAAGCTGAATTGAGAAAAGCTTATTCTGAAATTTTAGAATTGTCAAGTGAAGGAAACAAGTATATTAATGACAGTGAACCCTGGAATGTTATAAAAGAAGATCCAAAGAGAGCAAACAACATCTTTTACACGAGTTCATTTTTATTAAAAAACCTTGCAATATTATTTGCACCTTATCTCCCAAAGACATCTGAGAAAGTATGGAAGCAATTAAATCTTGAAGGAAGCCCTTGTAATCCTGGAGCATGGGAAGAAGCTGAAAAAGATTTTGGTAAAGAACATACTATAAACAAACCTGAATTACTTTTCAAGAAAATTGAAGATAAAGAAATTGAAGAATACAAAAAAATAACTTCTCGTGGAACAGATTTGAATGACTTGTTTAAATAAAAAGAATGAATGATATAATTAACTTATTTATATAGAAAATTTCTTTATTCTCATTCTGTATAATTCCATTGCTCTTTCGGTTAAAGCCTTGACATCTTTTTGTTTAGGAAAATTTCTTTTAACCCATTTTTCTCTTAGAGAATTTTCGCGCAATACTATAAAATCATTATCTCTTGAAAGTTCGTCTGCAATCTCCTCAAATTCTCCTCTTTTCTTATTCCACTCTGCTCTGTTTTCGTCTTCATAAGACTCAAAGATCTTTGGATTTATCTTTTTGACTTTTTTACCTGATTTTTTATTTACTTTTGTATTTGTTTCAACAGATGCTTTAACAGATTTTTTATCTGGTTTTTTCTTAACCATGAAAAAGAGAATAATTAAGATTTAATAAATCTTATCCTAACTCT
>DAHVOT010000046.1 GCA_027318675.1 archaeon
CGATCTAAAAATGCCCAGTAGCGGATCTACGATAAATGGAATAACTATCTCTCCTAATGGAAAGGATAATGTAAAATTAGTCTTTCAAGATCAGCCAAACAAAGAAAAAAACTTTATATGGTTTCATAAAAATACTTTTATTATCTCGCAAGATAAAGAAAACTCAAATGTAATATTAACTACCTTTAAAGAGGGGAATCCATATCTAAAAATAGAAAAAGATGATTATGTAACATTTACAACAAATCCTAATTCAAAAATTATTATCACGAATAGGGACAAGGAAGGTTTAATCCCCAGAGTATCTGGATTTTCATATGATGAAGGCAAATCTGCTCTTGCTCTTTTTGACTCTAAAAAAGAAACTCCATTTTACACTATTGAAAATGGAGAGATGCTTGTTAAAGGATATAAAGTTAATGGAGAATACGGTGTATTTTTGGACAAGAAAAATATTGAGTTAGAAGGAACTACAAGCACTCCAATGGAAGTACAAGCAACAGGACTTGACAAAAATGGAGCATATATTGATAGAAAAAGAATTGTTATGGACAACTTTAATAAACTTGTTGTAACTCCTGATTTAAATTCTCCTGTTGAATCTGTCAGATTAAACTATAATTATCCAAGTATAAAAAGTATTGAAAAAATAATTGGATATGAGGTAAAATTTAGTGATAGTATTTCTGAGCAAGCAAAAAATATTTTTCTCTCTAACATACAAAAAGAAGTTAATAAGATTACTCCCGAAATGAAAGAATCTATAAAATTAGTGCAAATCTCAAACAAGAAAATTCGTGAACCTTATTCAAATAGGGAGCTTTTGCCTCCTGCTTATTGTGCTGGTCAAGAACTAGTTTTCAATGAAGAGCAAGATATTATAGAATATGCATTTGTTCATGAGGCAGCACATGCAAGAGATTTGGTATTGAATAATGAGGATAGAAAAGAATCTGATGAAATGATTAAAGAATTAACAGAAGCGAGAGAAACTGTAAGAGAAACAATAATCTATGGAAAAATACAAAATAAATTGAATAATGAAGAAATTGTTAAATATGAAAGAAGAATGTCTGACTTAAAGATAGCAATAGATAATTACAAAAAAGAACTATCTGAAGATGATTTTAGTTTAAAGTGGGTAGAGGTTAATAAAAAATCTGATGTTCAATATTATATAAACCCAAAATATGGAGATCATAATGGAAGGTTTTATGCTCATTCAGGATACTTAAGTGATTATGCCAGAACAAATTATCTAGAGGATGTTGCGGAGACTACCAAATTTGTTGTAAACTCTCCTAAAGAAATTAAAGGACTTCTCTTAGAAAGCAACCCTTATCATGAAGTTTACAGAGGCAAGCTTGATTTATTGTATGAATACAAATTCATTACAAGAGAGCAATATCAAAATGCATTGAAAATAGGAATGTCACAATGAAAAAAATAAAATTCATAATTTCTTTGATGATAATTTTAATTGTCTTTCTTTTAAATTTTAATCTAATCGCTGCAGCAGAAGAAACAACAAGCACAACAACTTCTGCTCCTGTTGAAAAAGAAGTTGTAGATGTGGGTATCCTTTTAGGATTTGAAGCAGGAGAAATATTTGGTTCTGGAATTTCGACAACGTCTTTGGGAGATTGCAATCAGCGTATAAGCTTTGCAGAAGATGATGCAAACTTAAAATTGGGAGATAATTCTTTCAGCAACATAGGCCCACTTTATGAGGAAGTTGATGGAGGAGAACCTGTTAAACAAAATTCTTACATTGATATAGATTGTTCTGGAAACATACTCCAAGCAGATTTCATGACAAATAATAAAGGGGGAATATATTCCCTAAATGGCAATAGTATAATAGTGAAAGGAAATTCCAGAGTAACGTATGATACAGACAAGGATGGGGTGAGAAATATAAAATTAGAAGATAGTGAGATAAAATTAACCAACAATTATTTTAATAGGATTCATATAGAAGGCAAGAACATTAATTTTATTAAAGGAGAAGATCAATATCATACAGGATATACTCTTGAAGAAGGTTTTCTAGATTATCGGGGGAGAGAGGGATTTTTTTTGGATCCTGTTAAATCCAATGGAGCTCCATCAACAATAAATGGTGTAGTTATAGACCCAAGTTATGGGAGTAAAGAGAAAATAAAACTGTTCTTTGGTTCACAAGAAATAAACGAAAATAGGTATATTAATTTTGATGAAGATAAATTTGTAATATCCAATGAAATAACAAACACTGAATCTTTCACAACGAAATTTACAAGCAAAAACCCTTATTTTAGAATAGAATCTAAGGATGAATTAACAATTACAACAGCTCCAAGCTCAAAGATAACAATCACAAACAGATATAATGAAGATAAAATTCCATTAGTTGAGTGCTATTCTTATAATACTATTCCAACTAGGGCATCAGCAGTTGCTATTGGTGAGGGTGCATTGTATGAAATTAACAATGGGAATTTAAAAGTTAATGCATATAATGTAGAAGGGGAATATAATGTCTTCTTTAAGAAAGACGCTTATGCTTCAAAAGATTTAACGAGTACCCCTATGGAAATAAAATCTTTTGAAAAAAATAAGGATACAGGATTATCTGGAAGTAGGATTGTTATAGATAATTACAATAAATTTACTGTTACAGATAAAGCCGATCTTCCCTTGGAACAAACCAGAATAGCTTATAATTATCCAAATGAGATAAATATGGAAGCTATTTTAGGCACAGATATAGAATTTGATGAGAACATCTTAGAGATTAGAAGAAAAGCTTTGCTTTCTGATTTAAAGGAATATTATGTGGATTTAACTCCCGAAACAATACAGTCAATTGATAAAATTGTGTTCTCTAAAGATATAGGGGAAGGATATTTTGGATCTAGGGCATATGCTGAAGGAGGAGTATCTGTATATAAAACTGTTCCAGATGCAGTGAGCGGAATCCTATCCCCGTTTAATAAAGCTACTTTTATCCATGAAAGCGCACATAACAGACATTTTTATGTAGATTATAGTTTCGATGATCGGTGGGTAACAAATGAAGCAGATATAATAGATAATTATATGATGCATGATGGAGGAGGTTATGCATACAAGGGAGAAATAAATACTCTGGGATTGTTTGGGCTTAAGACTCCAAAGTATGGATATGCATGTCCTTATGGTGCCACAGATATGATGGAGGATGTAGCAACATTTACTGAAGCAATAATTGTTCAACCCAATAAACTAAAGGGAGTATTATTGGAAAGCAATCAATACAGCTCTACATATAAAAGAAAAATTGATTTACTTTATGAATACAAATTCATTACAAGAGAACAATATCAGAATGCATTGAAAATAGGAATGTCACAATGAAAGAAAAAAGATTTGCAAGTTGTTTGATTATTCTTTTAATAGTATTTATATTAAATTTCAATTTAATATCTGCAGCAGAAGAAACAACAAGCACAACAACTTCTGCTCCTGTTGAAAAAGAGTTTATTGATATTGGAACACTTTTAGGGATGAGAGAGGGGTTTGTAACTGGTTCTGGAATATCAACAAGGTCTTTGGATGATTGCAATCAACGTATAAGCTTTGCAGAAGATGATGCAAGTTTAAAATTGGGAGACAGTTCTTTCAATAATATAGGTCCTCTTTATGAAGCAGTTGATGGTGGAAAACCTGTTAGGCAAGCTTCTTACATTGATATTGATTGTTCTGGGAACATACTCAAAGCAGATTTCAAAACAAATGATAAGGGAGGAATTTATGATCTTAATGGAATAGGAATAATTTGTGAACCTAATTCAAGAGTAAAATATGATTTTGAAAAAGGAAAACTAGAAATGGAAAATGCAGAGATTAAAAGCTTAGAAAATCTTGTTATAAGTGGAAAAGCTCCAAATGGGGTAGATATAACTGGAGAAAATATTAAGTTTAAAAATAAAGATGACGGAGAATATTCCCATACCTTAAATAAAGGAGTAATTACCGCATGGTCTGATGAATCCTTTTCTATACCTCCAACAAAAGAGTTTGGTGGGACTAGCATTGATAACATAAATATTGTTACAGAAGATGAAGAGAGAATAAGAATACTATTTGAAGGAAATGGTTATGTTCCTGAATCAAGTTTTATTCGATTTAATGGAGATGAATTAAATATAGTAACTGGTACAAAAGACTCCAATCAAATCGAAATTGATTTCAATAAAGGGAATAAATATTTTAATATAGATGATGAAGACTATGTATCAATTAAACAAACCTCAAATTCAAAAATAATTATTCAAAATAGAAATAAAGAAGGACTTGAACCATTGGTTGTGGGAGTTTCATATCAAGGACGTAGGGCAGTTGATCCTTTGATTAATTATCATGCAAAAAATCCTTTTTATACTATTGAAAACGGGGAGAATGTTATAAAATATTATGAAGTGGATGGAAAATCTGAATTATTTTTAGATAAGTATAATCCTGATTTAAAGGGGCTTGGAAGTACTCCTATGCAAATAGTTTCTGTGTATAAAGGAGAGAGTTCTTACACTGATGAAAAGAAAATTATTATAGATAACAACAACAAATTAAGTGTAGTTAGAAACGATATTACTCCTAGAGTAAAAAACAACTGGGCAGATCATCGACTTTTAGAATATGCTACTGGAGTAAAAATCAATATTGAAGGAGGAGTTTCTCAAGAAGTTATAACAAGCACTCTTTCTACAATTAAAGAAACTTTTGATTATTTAACTCCTGAAATGAAAGAAGCAGTTAATGAAATTAAAATTGTAGAGAAAAATCCTATAGCTAGTGCAAGTGCTAATATGATATCAAGAATAGTATCTTCTGAAGCCGATCCTACTGAGGAAACATTAGTGCATGAAATTTCCCATATTAGACACGCTGAATTAAAAAATTTAAATCTATTTGGTTCGTTGTTTAACAAAGAATGGAAAGAGACTATGGAAAATATACCTCAAGAGATGGGATATAAAAATCTCCCGGGATCTTTTGAACATAGGTTTAATATCCCTAAAAAATTACCTGGGAGTGGGGAATATTATGGTTATGTTGCGGATTATGGGACTGCAAACATAGATGAAGATGTTGCAACTTTTACTCAATTTGTTATTACTGATCCTGAATTTTTTAAAGGAAGACTTTTACAAGACAGCAAGCTTACTCAATATTCTGAAGTTTACAGAGGCAAGCTTGATTTATTATACAAATACAAATTTATTACAAGAGAACAATATCAGAATGCATTGAAAATAGGTATGTCACAATGAGAAAAAAAAGATTTGCAAGTTGTTTGATTATTCTTTTAATAGTATTTATATTAAATTTTAATCTAATATCTGCAGCAGAA
>DAHVOT010000047.1 GCA_027318675.1 archaeon
TTCTTCTTCATTTTTTGGGTTAATTACTGTCTCTTTTAAGGGATTTAATTTTAATTCTAAGAAGGATTTTAATCTATTATTTTCCTCTAATTCAAATTGTATTCTCGCTTCTTCTTTATCAAATTGGTCATTTATCTCTTTAATTTTTGAATTATCTACTGCTCCAATTTTTTTATAGATTAGATTTTTATGCAATGTAAATATCATGTCAGCATATATGAAAGAATTAAAACGAATATCTCCAATACACGCTTCTTTAGGCAAAGTGATTTCGTATTTTTGGATATTTCTTCTTTTTGTAGTAATCTGACAAAGAACTGAATTTTCCCCTTCTAAAGAATTAATAACTAATGCAGGTCTTTTTTTAGTCTTAGTTAAATCACTAAATGGAAAACCTACCAAAACAATATCAAATTTTTTAAGATTCATTGTAAATATGCAAAGGCTTCTTCATCTTCTTTTGATGCCCATGATTCAGATAATAGCTTTTCATCCCCCAGAAATCTTGCATTTTCCCAATCTTCTTTATCTAATTGTTCAAGTTCTTCAACTCTCTTTTGTACACATTTTCTGACAAATTCACTCCATTTTATCTCAGAATACCTTCTCATCTTTTTGTGAATTTCATCATCTATTGACAGTGTTATATTGGTCATGTTTTATTAAGTGAGCTCACTTATTTAAACTTTTTGGTATTCTATTTTATATAAATGACTATTATTTTATCTTCTTATTTTCCCAAATTTTCAAGCTTAGGTCCTTCATTCGTATCCAAGATAGTGTATCCTTTTGCAAGAATTTCATCTCTTATCTTATCTGCTTCTTGCCACTTCTTCAATTTTCTGAATTCTTCTCTTTTTTTCAATAATTCTTGTAGCTTATCATCAACTTTTATTTCTTCTTTTCTTAATTTATCCATCTGCAAACCTAAAACTCTGTCAAAATTTAAAAGCAGACTGTATTTTTCTGAATTATTCACTTTATTATCTCCAAGCATATTCCACATAACAGCTAGAGCTTTAGGAGTATTCAAGTCATTGAAAACACTTTCTTTAAATTCTTCAAGATATTTTTTAGATTCAGGACTTGATTTGTTTAGTTCAATTATTTTAGGATTATCTTCTTTTATCTCAATTATTTTATTCTTAAGTCTCTGCATTGAATTAGCAGCGCTTTTAAGAACTTCCTCCCCAAAAATAAGTCTCTTTCTATACTGAACACCCAAACATAAATATCTGTAATCCATTGCAGTAAATCCCTTCTCTTTTATTGTGTCTAGATTAATTACATTTCCTAAAGACTTGCTCATTTTTTCTTGTTCACCTAAAACCAAAAATTCAGAATGTACCCAATAATTCACAAATTTATTTCCTGTTGAAGATTCTGATTGTGCAATCTCATTTGTATGATGTATTGGAATATGGTCAATCCCTCCTGTATGAATATCAAAATTCTTTCCAAGATATTTCATTGACATTGCAGAACATTCAATATGCCAACCTGGAAATCCTTTTCCCCATGGGCTCTCCCATTCCATATCTCTTTTTTCATTTTCTCCTGAAAATTTCCATAATGCAAAATCAGTTTTGTTTTTCTTTTCACCAACATCAATCCTTTTACCAGCCTGCAAACCTTCAATATTAAGTTTAGCTAAATCTCCATACTTCTTGAATTTGGCAGTATCAAAATATATTCCATCACTTGTTCTATAAGTATATCCTTTTTTCTCAAGTGATTTAATAAGTTCTATTTGCTCTTTAATATGGTCAGTAGCATTACATACTATTTGTGGCTTTAAAATATTCAATTCTTTTTCATCCTGGAAAAATATATCAGTATATTTTTTGGATATGTCCCAAGCACTCAATCTCTCTTCTCTTGCTGATTTTTGCATTTTATCTTCTCCACTATCAGCATCAGAAGTTAAATGTCCAACATCAGTTATATTCATTACATGTTTAACCTTATATCCATAATATTCCAAGACTCTTCTTAGTGTATCTGCAAATATGTAAGCTCTCATATTTCCAACATGTGCTCTACCATAAACAGTTGGTCCACAAGAATACATTCCAATCTCGCCCTTTTTTATTGGCTTTATTTCCTCAACTTTTCTTGTTAAAGTATTGAAAATTTTCATTTCAGGTTTACTTTTTCCTACTTTCAGCTTTGTTTCTTCCTTTCCTGTTTTCTTTTTAGGTTCTTTAGTTATTTTCTTTATTTTTTCTTTTTCTGTTTTCTTAACTACCATATAATTATATTCTCTAGCATTATTTTTATACTTATTGATTAAGTGAAACAGTTAGTTTTAAATTTAAAGTTATTCTGATATTTGCATGAAAAAGCTCTGGATTACAGTTATTGTAATTATAGCATTAATATCTATTATATCAGTTGGATTATTAATTCTATCAAAACAATCAATAACGAATGAGCCTGATGAATTTAAACAAGCCTGTTCTGTCAATCCTAATCTTGTTTCAAGAGTAATAGATGGAGACACCTTTGAATTATGTTCAGGAGAAACAGCAAGATTACTTTGTGTAGATACTCCTGAAAAAGGTGAAGAAGGATATGAAGAAGCAAAAGTATTTTTAGAAGATTTAATTTTATATAAAGAAGTAAGGCTTGAATCTTCTAATTACAATGGAAACAACACAGACAAGTACGGAAGATTATTAAGATGGGTTTATGTTCAAGATATAGATAAAGAGACATTTGTAAATAAATATCTCTTAGAAGAAGGCT
Source organism: archaeon (assembly GCA_027318675.1). Lineage (GTDB taxonomy): Archaea > Nanobdellota > Nanobdellia > Pacearchaeales > GW2011-AR1 > MWBV01. Next base: position 2,749 of record DAHVOT010000047.1, read on the forward strand.
ATGGAGATATTTTAATTATTCCTCCAGAAAAATGTAATGAAGTTGCTGATTAGGATTAAATTAATTAAAATTGACTATTACATTATTATATAAAATTATAAAAACAATGATCCTTTAATATTATGATGCTCAAAAATTATAGTGAAGAGCTAAAGTTTTTAATTGAAAAATATAAAAATAAGGGTTTTGAATGGGGTAAACCTATTGATTATCTTGAATTTAGAAATGGTTGTTCTAGGGAAGAGATGGAAAGAGAGATATTGAATGCAAATAACATTGAATTTGTAGAAAAACAAAAAGAACAATGCGAAACAAGGTATAAACTATATTTTGTTTATGATTTTAAAAAAGGAAGAGTTTATGTATTAAAATTTACAGAAAAAATACGTATTATAACTGTTTATCCATTGGGCAAGCAAACTCTTAAAAACTATAAAAGAAAGTTTAAAAAACTTTAAATTACTAAAATAATCATGGCAATAAAGATACATTATAATGAGGAAGATGACATTTTCACAATTTATGATAATGAGCACAAACCTTCAGAAACAATAGAATTTTCAGAGGTAATGAATATAGATATAAACAAAAATAAAAATATTGTTGGAATAGAGATATTTTATGCAAGCGAATTTTTCTCTGCAATAAATAAACTGGTCACAAAACAACTTTTAGAATCTGTAAAAACAGTTAATGTAGAATGCAAAAATTATAGAAATAATTGGTTAATTAATATTATCTTTGATAACAATGGAGATAAAATAAAAGTACAGATGCCTCCCTTAAGAAATTCTGAATATACCAGTCCTTTGATAGCAAGTTGTAATTAATTTATCTTCTCTTTTTAATTTTCTTTTCTGTTTTATCTTTTTTCTTCCCAAACTTATACATAATAATGTAAACTATCGCTGTAACTGCCTGTCCTATAATATATGCATAAGCAATTCCCATTAATCCATAACTCTTCATAAATATAAAACTAAGTCCTAAAATTGTGGCAGCACTCACAGAACTAGCAATTATTATCCCAAACACTCTTTTCTTTACTTTGAATACACTTCCAAAAACTGAATTAACTGCAACTAATATTGAACTTAAAGCCATAAGCTTAAGGAAATTCAATCCTTGAATAGAGTATTCTTCACCAAATGCTTCTAATACAAAATGCCCAAATAAAAATGTTAAAAGTATTGCAGGGATTAAAAGAACAGAAATAATCCAGATTGATTTGAAAACATTTTTCCTTAGACTCTTAACATTTGCACTTCCTTCTGCAAACAAGGAATTATTTGTTGCACTCGAGACTACAAATAATAAACTCACAATTTGCATTGCCATGAAATAATAAGCTGTTGTTTCAGGATGAAGAGTATTTGTAATTATCAAGGGCATTAATGTACTTGATAATCCCCCAACAAATCCAGCCAAATACAAAACAAATGAGAATTTTCCTATCTTTGTTATAACACTGTCGTAAAATACAAACCTTGGTTTATAATGAAATTTGTAAATTAAAACCAAGAATACCACTCCAAATGCAATAAATGCAGCAGTCATGTATGCACTGAATATTCCAAAAGCTCCCATAATCCCAAGAGAGAAGAATACAAAAGGCAAACCAAGTTTAATCACACTAAATATGCTGTTTTTAAGAAGAACAAATTTAGCACTTCTAAATGCAACAAATACACTCTCTATTATTGAGCTCATAGAGTAAATAACCATGAAAAATATGAAAGCAAAACTCATGAGAATATTCTCTTTTATAAAAATTAATCTTGGTGAAAATTTTGCAAGACCTAAAATAAAAATAGTTGAAACAATTATTGCAGTTAATGCAACAACTGTAAAGCAAGTATTTATTTTGTTGTTCTTTTCTTTGGATGTTGGGAGATATCTTACTAATCCAGAATTTAATCCTAAAACAGAAATACTTGCTATTAAACCCATAACTGAAATTATTGTTGTTGCCAATCCGATATCTTCAGCAGAAAATAATCTTGCACATATAAGCCAAAAGAAAAATCCAAATGCAGCCATAACACCCGAGCTTATCATAAGATAAATTGAATTTTTATACAAAGAATCTTTCATAATCATCTCGTACTTGTCTTTAAGAAAACCGTTTTTTTCAGTGTTTTTCTGCTTTTTATTCATAGTTTATATATAT
>DAHVOT010000048.1 GCA_027318675.1 archaeon
TTCTATGTTCTTAAACTCTCTTGTAACATCATCAATATTGTTTAATGTTTTTATTAACCACCATCTGCCCTGCCTTCCTCTTTTATCAACATGCCTATGATATTGATATCCTTTAGATTCAAATTCTGGTTTTTCATATTCTATTCTGTAGGGATTATATCCGCTCACACCAAAATTAGGTCTCCCGTCTGAGTTTAATTGCACGCTTATACGTGAAATTGGCGCATATGCTTCTTTCTGCCATTCACTTTGATTTTTCGGTGCTATAAGTATCTCATTTGTTCTGACTGAAGGAGAGACCCACCAGTAGTCAAGATTGTTTCTTTCAAAATCTTGTTTTATTTTATTAGCATATCTGTTTCTGTCTTCAGGTGTTTCAAGTGATATATTGTTTACCATAAAGACCCTGGGAAGTAATGTTTTATAAATCTTTCGTATCAGAAACCTTTAAAAACTATCTAAATTACTATATTTTGAAAAGTATCGTTTTCAATTATTATCACGATATCACATCACATTCAAATTCGATAGTCTTAAAGCTGACTTGATTTATGGTCGACTAAGAGGGTTAAGAGTTAGAAAATCCTAATAAAATAGGTAGGCAATAAGCCTTGATATGCTGAAAGATAAAAGCGATATTTTTCTAGAAATCATTAGATTTCAAATAAATTAAATAAATAGGAAAAAAATGGCAAAAATAAGTCCAGTATCAATAAAATATATGATACATGCGAATTTTACAGCTGAAGGTGCTTTGGAAAAACCTGATGTAATTGGTGCTATATTTGGCCAAACAGAAGGTTTATTGGGTGCTGAGTTGGAAATGAGAGAATTGCAGAAAGAAGGAAAAATAGGAAGAATTGAAGTTGATTTGGAAAGAAGAGACAAAATGACTGTAGGTAAAATAAAGATTCCTACTGCTCTTGACCAGTCTGAAACAACTTTAATAGCGGCTGCAATTGAGACAATAGAAAGAATAGGTCCAAGTGACTCTCAGATTGAAATTGAAAGAATTGAAGATGTGAGAGGAAGCAAGAGAGACTATATTCTTGAAAGAGCTAAGAGACTTATGTCTGAAATCAAGGGTTCAACAGACTCAAGAGAGATTTCAAATGAAATCAAAGATTCTGCAAAGACTTCAAATATACAAGAATATGGAAGTGAAAAACTCCCATGTGGAAATATCTCTGGAAAAGAGATAATTGTAGTTGAAGGAAGAGCAGATGTTGTTAATCTCTTAAGAGCCGGTGTTACAAATGTTATTGCTATGAACGGTACTAAGATGCCTAATGCAATAAGAGAACTTGGAAAAGAGAAAGAAATAACTCTTTTTGTTGATGGAGACAGAGGTGGAAAGCTTATAATACAAAATGTCTCAGACAATGCTGATGTAGATTACATTGTAACTGCACCTGATGGGAAAGAAGTTGAAGAACTTGCAGGAAAAGAGATTCTTATGAATTTAAGAAAAAAAGTTCCATTAAACGAGTACCTTAAAAGAGAAGGTATGCAAAGAAGAGAAAACAATGGAAATAGTTTTCATAGCTCTTCAAGGACCAAAGAACTGAATGATGAAGAAAAAGAAAAGCTGAAAAAGATTCTGAAAGAAATTGAAGATTCTGGTAAAGCTATTCTTTTAGATGAATCTCTTAGAGAAATAAGAGAAATATCTTCAAGAGGATTTGGTGGAAGTTTAAGAAGAGTGAATGAAAGACCTTATGCAATTGTTCTTGATGGAACTGTAACAGGTTCTGTTATAGATTCAGCTGAAGACGCAGGGTGTCAAGTTCTTGTTGCAAGAAATTTTGCTGCAACAAGCAACAATATTAAATTATTAAGTTTTTAATTTTATAATAATGCAAGGTAAGGAGAAATCCTTATCTTGTTTTTTGTTTTTCATAACATTGAGTAACATCAAGTGACAGAGTGTTTGATTTTTTATTTGATTATATTTGAAATGTTCACTGAATGTACTGACATTTAGTTACTATGGTGTAACTATTAAATTACTACAATAGTAAACTTTATAAACTGCCTCTACTCCTAGAATATTGTAGAAAAAAACTTTCTACGCAATTAAATAAAATGAGAGCAAAAATGAATACAAAGAAAATCTTGGTTTCTCTTTGTACAATCGCAATAGTATTGTTCTTGGTTGCTACAGCTAGCGCTGAAGTTTGCACATCTTGTCAATCAACAACTGATGTTGATTGTGAATGTTGCGGAACAGCTAACACAGTTACATCTGACGCTCCTCTTGCAGGATGTGTTACAGTTGAAATTGATGGGATGAACATCAATAGTAATCCTAGTGTTATTGCTGGTGAAACTGTTACTGTTAAAGTAACATTTACTTCTATCGCAACTACAACAAACGTAAGAATAAAGGCTGAACTTGAAGGTGACAAAGACAGTGTTGAAGCTATGACAGGTTCTTTTGATGTAGAAGCTGAACATACTTACACAAAGACTTTGAAACTTGAAGTTCCATTTGAACTTAAGGATGTAACTGCTGATGACTTAACTCTTTCTATAAGATTATGGAATGCAGATTTTGAATCAGAATATGAAGACATCGCTGTAAGAGTTCAAAGACCTTCATACAACCCAGTTGTTAAATCTATAAGTGTTGCTCAATCAGTTGATGCTGGTGAAACATTCCCAGTTGATATATTGGTTAAGAACATGGGATACAATGACTTGGAAGATCTTTACGTAACTGTAGGAATCCCAACATTAGGTGTTCAAAAGACAGCTTATTTTGGTGATTTAGTAACACAAGAAAGTTGCACTGAAGACTGTGAAGAGGAAGATACAGTTAGTGGTAGAATATACCTAGAAATTCCTTACGGAGTTGAAGCTGGTATCTATAACCTTGAAGTACTTGTTGAAAACGATGACGTTGAATCAACATTCGTAAGACAGGTTGCTATACAAAACAACTTGCCTGAAAACGTTATTGTAACAAGTGATAAAAAGACAGTTGCAGTTGGTGAAGAAGCTGAATACACTTTGTTGCTTGTAAACCCAACAGATAGTTTACTTGTATACAAGGTTATTGTAGAGTCTAATGACGACGTTTCTTCAAGTGTTGACAGTGCTGTTGTTGCTGTTCCAGCTGGATCAAGCAAGACAGTTACAGTAACTGCTAAAGCTAAGTCAGAAGGAGAATACACATTTGATGTGAATATCTTGTCTAATGAAAAGCTTGTAGATAAAGTTACTCTTCAGTTAAAAGCTGAAGGAAAAGCTGTAAACCCAATTGTTGTCTTAACAGTTGTTTTAGCAATAATCTTTTTGGTATTGCTAGTAGTATTGATTGTACTAATCGGTAGAAAACCACAAAAAACAGAAGAATTCGGAGAAAGTTACTACTAAATTCCTTTTTTATTTTTTTATTTTTTATTTAGTCTTTCTCCTTTTCTTTTTTCTTCAGGTAAATTTTATTTCATATTTATTTAAGGTGATAAAACAAACAAGGAAAACAAAATGAAAAACACATACAATCCCCAATCAACTAAAAGAAGAGATTTAGCTAATTATACTATTCAAGTATGTCATAAATTCTATACTGATACAAATAATCTTTCAAAGGATTTTCCTGGAGATAATCTAAGTAATTTTTATGAAGCTTATGAAAATACAATAAACTCGTTGAAAGTTGAATTAAGACTTAATGGGCTTCTTACAGATAGAGTGGATAAGGGATTGAATAGAATTGTTTCTGAAATTAAGTCAGGTAATAATGAACATTATGAAATACACTTAAACAGATTAAGAGTAGATTTGTCAAAAAACATATAAAAGAGATGAGGAAAAATAAAATCATGCAAAAATATAAATTAATTAACAAAAATGAAACAGCTGACAAAGGTGATAATTTTATTAACAGTATTAATTGTTTTACTTGCTTTGCTTTCTTTTAATATATCTGGCTTTATTTTTAATAATTCCTCAGCTAATTATGAATACACTAATTCATGGACAAAAGCTATATGTAATGAGACTTCTTGTCAGGATTATATTATTTATTGCAATGGAGATGAATTTGTAAGACAAACTCCTATATCTGGGGCTGTGATAGATATATTTGAGGATTGGGAAGATCCAAGAGATATTGAGATGAGAGAGAGGGTTTGTTGATATATTTGGTAAGTTTTGTAATTATTAATGTAAAATCAAACTTGGATAATCTATATAAAAGATTATTTAAAAGTTGAGATGTACCTGTAATATCTTGTATTGTAGTTAATTAAATTGAATTAAATCTAAATACTAATCAATAAACCTGACAAACATAAATCCAGGTATTTCTTTTTCAATAACATATTTTCCTGCAACTTTTCTTATTGCAGTGAGTGTTTGGAGAAATCCTGAACCCAATGGAGCAACTATTATTCCATTATCTGCTAATTGGTCTAAAATTTCATGAGGAATTTCTGATAAGGCGGCACTTATTAAGATTCTATTAAATTGAGCTTCTTCAATTTTTTCTTTTCCATTTTGATTGTATATCTTAACATTAGGATATTCTTTAAGTTTTTTAACTGATAATTCTGCTAGCTCTTTCACAACTTCAACACCATAAGCTTTCCCTTGTTCTCCTATTATTTCTGCTATGAGTGCAAGAGTGTAGCCACATCCAGATCCTATTTCTAAAACTTTGTGACTTTCTTTCAGCCTTAAAAGAGAGAGTGCAAGGGCTATTGTTGAAGGTTGAGAGATTGTCTGATCATTTGTAAGGGGGAGGGCAATATCTTCATACGCCATTGCCTTGAATCCTTCATTC
>DAHVOT010000049.1 GCA_027318675.1 archaeon
GTTTACTATCAATATCTTTAGGAATTACATTGTGCTTAGTTGCTAATATTAGATTTTTTACTTTCTCTCCAAATGCTTTTGAAATTTGATTTTTTATGCAAGTGTCATAAGCAAATTGTGCACTTTTTTCTTCATTCTCTTTGGATTTTGGGTTGTAGATTATATCATGATACCAAATAGCAAATTCAACTGCATCTGAATTAGACATTAAATGTCTTACCATGTCAAACTCATCAAGACATTTTTTAATATGATTTATAGTATGATATTGTCTTTGGGGTTCTGCATACATGCTAATCAATTTAGCAAATTCTTCTTTTGAAGAATTTTTTGCCCCAATGCTATTCCATAAATTAATAAATTTCTGCTCCATAGAAATGAATAGTTAATCTAGATTTTATAAATATTACTTTAAAAAATATATACTTTCCCAAACCATTAAAAACACCTTCAATTTATTATTTTAATGAAACCAGAGGTGTATTCAATATTAAGTGTAATAATAATTTCTTTAATTTCACTTGTAGGAATATTTTTTGTTTTAATTAAAAAAGAAAAACTCAACAAAATAATTTTATTTCTTGTTTCTCTTTCAGCAGGTTCTCTTTTAGGTGGAGCTTTTTTACATCTAATTCCAGAAGCATTTGAAAAATCGAGTTCAATTTTAACAACTTCGCTTCTTATACTTTCAGGAATAATCTTGTTTTTTGTAATTGAACATGTTATACACTGGAGACACTGCCATGTCCCAACATCTAAATCTCATCCGCATTCTTTAGGAATAATGAATATAATAGGAGATGGTTTTCATAATTTTTTAGATGGATTAGTTATTGCAGCAGCTTATTTCATAAATATCCCTCTGGGGATTGTAACAACTCTTGCAGTCATACTTCATGAGATTCCTCAGGAAATAGGAGATTTTGGTGTTTTGATCTACGCAGGATATTCCAAAAAGAAAGCTCTTTTCTTTAACTTCATCTCAGCTTTAACAGCAATTCTTGGTGCAATTGTAGGAATTTTATTTGCAGGCAGCAGTGAAGCATTTGCATTAATTGTTATCCCTTTAGCAGCAGGAGGATTCTTGTATATAGCTGGCAGCGATTTAATACCTGAGTTACATAAGAACCAAGAAAAACAATTTTCAATAAAGAAGATTATAGGAATTATATTTGGTATTCTAATAATGTATGGATTAACTTTCTTAGAAGTAATTTAAATTTTACAGCTTAAGAATTATCTCTAAAAATATGTTTATTATTAATCTACTTTAACAATTCATTGATAAACATGATTTTAAATCAATAACTGCATATAATCTCTATTTAAATTTAAATGTTAAAACTCTATTTCTTATTCGCTAAGAAAACTCCAACAAGTCCAACAAAGAAAAGAGCAGCACCATGAACCAAAGAACCAGGGACAACATCTGCGATTGCATTACCTGTTAATGCAGGATATCCTATTGCAATACCAAATATCATTGAACCAAGAGAAATAACTGTTATTGTTTTTTCAAGTCCAGAAGATTCATGTTTTTTATTAAGTTGATCTTTGAACTCTTTCGAATATTCCAATAAATTCTTAATATCCTTAATTTCGTCTCTTGTTATATTGTTTTTATGTTCTTTTAAGTATCTTATTGCAGTAGATGAAGCTCTATCAAGTCTCTTGCTTAAAGATTGAATATATTTATCATGATCTCCTGCTTCTAATTCATTGTTATATGAATACAATGTTTTAACAAAACCTTCAGATACATCTGGAATTCTTCGAAATCTTCCTGTATTTGCGTAGTCTTGAATATTATTTAAAATTTTTAAAATAACTTTAGTTTCCGGCTTATAGGCTTTGTCTTCATTCTTTAAAGTATCTCTTATATCTTTTCTGAAATTGTTTCGTTTAGGAAGGATCTCGCTTTCCAATTCTTTAAATTCATTCTTCAAAGAATCATAATCCACTTCTTTCACCATTTTTACTTTAAATTAAATATTTTGTAGCTTATAAAGATTTCTAGAGTATTTCTCACTTTCCTTTCAATATTTTCAATCCTTCAATACAATCTTCAACAGGAGCAGGACTCTCACATACTATCGTTATGTCTTTGTCTTTAGGCAAATTATCAAAAAACTCTTTCCATTGTCTCTTTTCAACTCTAATATGATTTCTCTCACCTTTCTCACCGTATTCTATTCCTGAAAAATGGCAGTGCCATTTTTTCTGTGGAAATAATCTTTTTATTTTTTCATAATCAACTTTTTTCTCTCTTGCAAGAATATGAGCAAAATCAATACAAAAACTACATCCAGTCTCATCAACAAGTCTTGAAATTTCTTCAGGACTTCCAAAAACATTTATCTTACCCATAGTCTCAGGACAGAGTTCAACATCCCATTTCTTTTTTTTAATTGTCTCCATTATTTCAAGAATTCTTTTTTTAATATTTTGGAATGTTTCTTCTTCTACTCTTTTTTTGTCTTCAAGAGTTTTAGCTTTTTGAAAATCTTTTCCATAAAAACCAGAATGAAAAACAATACTCTTAGCACCTAATTCATGCCCTATTTCACAACATTTCAAGATTCTTTGCATACTTGCATGAACTTTCTCTTTTTCTTCAGAATTTAAATTAATAAAATACTGAGCATGAATGCTTAAATCAATTTTATTTTTCTTTGCAAATTCTCTTATATCCTTAGCTTCTTCTTTATCTATATAAACTTGTTGTACAAAAAGAACTTCACAATTCTTAAATCCGTTTTCAGAAAATTCTTGAAGAGTTTTTTCACTTTCTTTAACACCCCCTAATCCAGTTGGACCTATTTTAATTTCTCCCATTAAAATACTATCAGAAAACCCTTTTTATAATTAATCACGTCTAATTTCATATCCCTTATTCTTAACATAATCCAGTAAAACGCCAATTTCAGGTATTGCTTTCATATTCTTTTCAAAATCTCCATAAATTACAATATAATTATTTCCTTGTTCTTCATGAACGCTGAAAAGAAGTTGTTCTTTTTCCTTACCTAATTTTGCTACAGGTCTATCTTGTATTTTATCATTTACTTCTTCAATTAATTTTTCAAGTTTTTTGTCCATAAATCAACTCACATGTTTCTCTTTTTAAAAGTTTCTACAGAATTATTTTCTTTTTGTTCTCTGTTTTTTGTTTGTCTTATTTTTCTTTCTTATCTTAACTTCTTTTTTCTCTGTTTTCTTCTTTCTTTTTATACTCCTTGAAGTTACAATAGCAATAAAAAGAAAGGTAAATAAAAGAACATCATTCCCAAATACAAGCCCAACTATAGACCCCATAAAACACACAAGTAAAATCAAATAAAACCATTTTTTCCCGTCTTTTAATTCTTCTGGAGTATTTTTAGCCAATATATTTCCTATAGGTATTCCCAATAAAAGAACAACAATTCCTAAAAGTAGTTTAATAACCTCTTGCATTATTTATTTAAATAAACTCTATTTAAATCTTTTATGGAAGGACAAATCAAGGAAATACTTGAAGGTAAAATCTTCATCTATCCAACAGACACAATCTACGGAATAGGATGTAATGCTTACAATGAAGATTCTGTAACCAAAATAAAAGAGATAAAAGCAAGAGATAGAGATAAACCCCTTTCAGTTATAGCTCCTAGTTTCAAGTGGGTTGAAGAGAATTGTGTTATAGATGCGGATTTAAAAAAATACCTTCCTGGACCTTACACTCTCCTTCTCAAAAAGAAAGATAAAAACTTTCTTGATTATGTTTCAAATAACGAATTTCTGGGAATTAGAATACCCAAATGCAGTTTTTCAGAAAAAGTAGCTAAAGCAGGAGTTCCTTTTATAACAACATCAGTTAATCTATCAGGAGAACCATTTGCATTAAAAATAGAGGATATCCATAAAGATATTTTAAATCATATTGATATAATAATAGACGAAGGAGAATTAAATGGAAAACCTTCAACAATTATAAAAGAAGGTAAAGAGATATCTAGGTAAATTTAAAGTAAATTTATTTATGGTTGATCTTCCTTGATTTCTTTTTTATTCTTCTAACAGCAAAATATACAAAAGCCAATGCTAATATTATTAAAACTCCCCAAGACAAATAATCAGAATAATGGCTTATGTTCTCCCAATTATTTCCTAAAACAAATCCAATATAAGTTAAAAACGAATTCCATATTCCTGCTCCAATTGTAGTATACAAAATAAATCTTTTAAGATTCATTTTTCCAAATCCAGCAGGTATGGAAATAAAATGTCTTACAACAGGAATAAATCTTCCAATCAAAATAGTTAATTCTCCTTTTTTAGAAAACCATTGCTCTGTCTTAGCTAAATGTTCTTCATCAAGCAAAAAGTATTTTCCATATTTAATTAAAAATCTCTTTCCACCTTTA
>DAHVOT010000004.1 GCA_027318675.1 archaeon
TGAAAATCTTTCTCCCTTCCAAATTAAGAAACACTCTAGAATCGCTCTTTTTTACCTTGATGATGCAAAAAATAAGATCATTAATTTCTTCAAATTCTATCTTAAGATAAGCGCTTAATCTGTTATAGATTTTAGAAGGAAAATATGGTCTGATAATATCATCAATAATCATTCTTTTATAACCATCTTTGCTTGCATCTTTACCCTGACATTTTAATTTTGCCAAATCTCCCTCAATTCCTGCAAAAATAAAATTATTAGAAGAATCTTTTTTTTCTTTTATTCCTATTACAAGATTTCCTCCTTCAGAATTCATGAGGGCCGCAATTGAACGTGCAATTATAACCTTAGAAGCTTTGTGTCTGTAAGTATGTAAATCATAAGACTTGCTTTCTTTTATCTCTAATTCTGTTTTATTCAAGCTCCAAAGTGCATCAGATTTAAACTCAACTCTGTTATTTTCTCCTTTCTTAACTAAATCCTCTATCTCACTTATTGGTTTATCAGAGAGAATTCTCTTTACTCTTCCTACTTCCCCTGTTTTTAGAATAACCATCATTCCCTGCTTATCAAACTCTTTTCTGCTTCCAATATCTTCTATTATCCCTCTTGCCAACTTTAATCTTGGAGTTATAATCTCGACTTGCATTCCTTTTTTTAAGTTTTTAAGGTATTGCCCATCTTTATTGTCTTTATACTCTTTATCTTGGTTTGGTATTGCCATTTAACTTTGTTTAGAATTTATATATAAAAGCTTAAGCTATCTTTTTAAAATAGTGAATAAAAACAAAATCATTTTTCAATATAAAATAGGTTATTCACCAAATAAATCTTTGATATTATCTCCAACTTGTCCGATTACATTTCTATGCCATTTCCAGCATAAAACACTGCCGTCTTCTCCAATTCCAAAATCACAATCTGTTCCTATTTTTGCAGATTCAGAGCTTCCAATAAGCCCCCAGACTAAAAGCACTGTAACTACAACAACAACTGCAATTAGGATTTTAGTTGATGTTTTCATAGAAAGTTAAATTAAAAGTTGTTTATAAATATTAACAAAAAAGTCCTCTAAAGAAAGGAGGGTCCTTTATTCTAACAGAAAAAGTAGTTGAGCCGTATAAAACTCCTTGGCTTTCTACATTTATTCTATATTTTAAACTACATGAAGGAGCATCTTTAGGAATCTTGAATTCTATTACATCTGCGTAAGAACTTCCTCCTGCAATATTTACATTAGTAGTTCTGCTTGTTATGATATATTCTCTTGCTTCTGCTTGTGTTATATCACAATCTTGTAAATCTAAAATATCTACAGTATATCTGAAAGAAGAACTTGTAGATTTTTGCTCGTTTTTTATAGAAAACCCAACCCCATAATAAGATTGTTTAGGTATTTCATTTGTAATTTCTTTCACAACAACATTTCCTTCTTGTTCTGAATACAATGCTTGCAATTCGCTCATTCCTAAATCAGAAGCAGCTTCTACTCCCAATACTGCCTTGCACATAGACATTCTTATGAATAAAACGCCCATAGTTAATAAAACTAAAGCAAGTATTATCACAATTGTAGTAGAAATAACTAATTCTACACCTTTTTTATTCATTAAATAAACAAGAGTTTGCATTTTATAAATATTAAGATTTGTTTTCCATCATTTTCTTGAACTTATTTCTGTATCTTTTTCCTATTATAAAACCTAAACACTCTTTTGAACCGCACTTACAAGGATGATCTTGATAATCATTTAAATCATAATCATAATCATAGTTTAATTCTTCTCCTTTCTTTATGTCTCTTTTTGAAAATATCCAAATTCTATTGTTTATTATATCGTAATCACAGTTTGGACTGCAAGAATGATTAATGTATTTTGCAGGATTCCAGGAAACATTTCCATCAATATCTTGTTTTTTGTTTAATTGAAATATGTAAACTGCTCCTGCACCTGTCTCTTTGGATTTTTTTAATTGTTCTTCATATATTCTTAGTCCTTCTTTACAAGAAACAATCTTGCCTACGTATTCTATTATTCTTGTTCCCTTAGGAATATCCTTTCTTGCAAAAACTCCTTTTCCATGAACTTTGGAATTTCTGACAATGTAAAGAGGCAATTTTTTATTTTTCATCAGGAGAAAAATAAAACTTGGTTTAAAAGCCTTTAGAGATACATCTAAACTACTAGATTATATTTAAAAAAATAAATCCCACCCTCCTAGCCCTGATAAAAAAATAATTAATAACAACAAAACATATCAGTTTAGTTTTGTTATTCAGAGGTCTCTTCAGTAGATTCTTCGTTTACTTCTTCTACTTCTTCTTCCTCTGTTGGACTTTCTGAAGTTTCTTCTTGAGTTTCTTCAGTAGTTTCCTCTTGTTTTTCTGTTTCTTCTTCCATAGATGCTAACACAAATGAAACTATAAAAGGCTTTCTAACTGAATAAATTCACACATCAAATAAGAAATTCAAAATTAATTTTATTTAGATAATCTTCCTGGAACTCGCTTTGGTCTTAATAGCTCATAATTATTTTTTCTTACAGACCTCACATCCTCAACAGTAAAAAATGCTTTAGGGTTGACTTCTTTCATTATCTTAAATATTTTTTTCAGCTCTTTTCTTTTAACAACAGAAAGTATCATCTTTACATCTGATTCTTTATCTCCGCTATACCCATCTATTATTGTAAGAGAATAATTATTTTTCCTTAACTCATTTATTAACTTCTTTGAGTTCTTTCTTATGATTATCCTTATTAAAGCATTCCCTATAGATATTTTTTCATCCAAGAGTATTCCAACATAATTTCCTGCAGCAAACCCCCCCGCGTAAGCAAGTATCAACCAGGGATTGGAAAAATCAGACCAGATTTGATTTATTGCCAAAAGCCAGATTAAAACTTCAAAAAAACCTGTAAACAAAGACAAAAATTTAAATCCCTTTGAGATAAAGATTATTCTTATTGTACCAAGACTTACGTCTATTACTCTTGCAAAAAATATCAGCAACGGCAAGATTGCATATGAAAACACCTCTCCCATAATAAGATTTATTGATTAATATATATAAAGGTTATCTTGAAGATTTAAAATAGAGAATAGTGTAACAAATGTTTCAAAATAAATTATTAAATGCTATTAAAGAAGTAAAAATTATAAGAGTTATAAGTAGTATTATTCCAATAGTATAACCTAATAATCTAACTGCTTCTTTCTTTTTCCCATCTATGTACAGCATTACTGGCTTTCCAAAAACTAAAAACCCTGTTATTGCTGCAGAACATACAAACAGCAAAAGTACAGAAGTTATAACAAATATTGTATCTTCTTTTGGAGTAATATCTTGCATAGAAAACATAAAAGATGCTACAAGGATTATATATGCAACAGTTCCAAGAGCATTAATTAAAGCTCTTTTTATTATTTTTGCCATAATAATTTGAATATGCTTGTTTATATAAATATAATGCCTCACGATTACTTAATCCTAAGGATTAATGCCCCGCGAAATATTTAACCTTAGGTTAATGTTCTCCCGTTAAATTTTTAAAGATGTAAATAGTATAATAATTAGGTGATACTTCAATCTTGATTGAAGTCTAAAAAGCATTTAAAAATAGGTTAAGATTAGGGAAATAATGAATAAACAAATATTAATTTTGTTGGTAGCTGGTTTAATGATATTTACACTCGTAAGTGCAGATGTTATAACTCCAACAATCACCAAAGTCTATTTTGAACAAAATGGGCAACATTATGATGGTAAAATAGATTTTACTGTGAAAGGTTATGGATATGCTACGGGTATGCCTGGAGATCCAAACTTTAATCCAAATAGAGCACAAGGAACTTATACTCCAGAAGTAGTTTTTTCTTTTTCTGCAACTTATAATGGTTATGGTAGTGAAATTCACGAGAATTATTATAGAAATTATGTTCATATAGATTATTATGAATTAGATGGAAAAACATCAGATGGTAAAACATTTATTATAAAGAATATAGAGTCTATTCCTACAAGTTGTGTTGATGTTAATCCAGAAGAAAATGAAGAATATCAGACATGTATGGCTAATTTAGTAAAACCTAATTTTGTTGACGCTTCAACTCAACCTGTTGGAACAACAAGAGAAGATTATATGGGTAGAATTTGGACTAAGGGAAGTGATGGATGGACTTCTCCAGATGCTCCCGGAACAGTATGGGAAGACATAATGTGGGATGAAACAGACAAGGATGTTTATGCTTACAATGAAGCAAAGAAAACATGTGAAGAAATTTTAGATAATCTTTATGATAGTGAAGACTATTATGAACAGAAATGTGAATTAAGATTTAATCTAGATGACGCAGACTGGAATTATCCTCCCAAACAGGTAAGAAAAGGATTTTGGGAATCTATCTCTTGTTTTTTCAAGAAACTATTCGACAAGAGTTGTTAATATGTTATTCGAAACAAGATTCTTAGTGTCTTTATTATTAACAGTAGTTATAGAGATTCCTATTTTATTAATTTCTCTAAAATGGCTCTTTAAGGAAAAAAAGAATTCTATTGGATATATTATTTTAGCTGGATTTTTAGCTTCTGCATTAACACTACCTTACTTATGGTTTGTATTGCCTCCCTTTATTAAATTAAATTATTATATTTATGTTGGTGAGATATTAGTATTTTTAATAGAATCTTTAATCTACTACAAAATATTAAGCATTAAATTTAGTAGGGCATTAATAATATCTTTTGTAGCTAATCTTGTTTCTTTTCTAGCAGGCTTAATTTTATTAAGTTAAGTGCCCCCCAATTTTTCTCAAAAAATTACTAGTTAAACGCTACCCAAAACATGAAGTTCGTTGCTCCTCGAGCCTCAGCGTTGAGAGCATCTTGAGATTATTAACCTTAAGTAACATGCCCCCGCGAAGATTCGAACTCCGATTGTCCCGACCGCAACGAGAAGTTCTATCCGTTGAACTACAGGGGCTTGATAATTCTTAGTATCAGATGTTTTTAATTTTTTGGAGGATTTCCATCTGTATAACATTCATTGTTTACACATGAACAATCCCAAGCTCTAAAACACTCAGTTGTATCTGGATTTAAAGCTGCCCAATCAGAATTAACACATCCTCTTGAACATTGAGAAACACAATCTGAAGCTATATTACAGGAAAATTTATTGGTATTGTTATCCTTGAGTTTTGTTATAAAAGTTATAAGAAGTATACAACTAACAATTATAATTATAGATAATACAATTATCCATACGACTTTTTTTCTTTGTTTTAGCATTAATATTCCAGTACACTAAAATATAAAAACTTATTTCATAAAGTTATTTTATGATTATTGGACTTACAGGAAGAATTGCAGGAGGAAAAGGGGTTGCTTCTGACTTTTTCAAGGAAAATGGATTTGAATATCTTTCTTTATCTAATGAGGTAAGAGAAGAGGCAAATAAAAGAAAAATTATCCATGAAAGAAAAGCATTACAAGATTTAGGAAATCTTATGAGAAAAGAAGAAGGTTCTGCTGTTCTTGCTAAAAAAGTTATAAAAAAAATCGACAAAAAGAAAAATTATGTTATAGATGGTATAAGGAATTCTGGAGAAGTTGAAGAACTAAAAAAAGTTTTCAAAGGTAAATTTATACTTATCTCTGTTGATGCTGATTTGAAAATAAGATGGAGAAATGCTCAAAATAGGGCAAAAGAAAGTGACCCAAAAACTTTTGAAGAATTCCTCGAAGCAGATAAAAGAGATTTTCAAGAAAACAGTGATAATGGACAACAAGTCAAGAAATGTATGAGTATGGCAGATTATTATCTTTTAAATAATGGAACAATTCAAGAGTTAATAGCTCAATTAGAATTAGTTTATAAACAGTTAAATTCAGGAAATTAAGGTAATATAAAATGTTAATAGGATTAGTTGGTAATGGGGTTCTTTTAGAAAAAGAACCTACAATGGTAGAAAAGGAGAAAAGACTATGCTAATTGGGTTAGTTGGTAAGCCTTCAGTTGGAAAAAGCACATTCTTCAAAGCAGCGACTTTAGCAGAGGTCGAAATAGCTTCTTATCCTTTCACAACAATAAAACCTAATCATGGTATAGGATATGTTAAAGTTGAATGTATTGATAAAGAGTTCAATGCTCAATGTAATCCAAATCATGGATTTTGTATAAATCATCAAAGATTTGTTCCAATTGACTTAATGGATGTTGCTGGACTTGTTAAAGGTGCAAGTGAAGGGAAAGGTTTGGGAAATCAATTTTTAGATGATTTAAGAGGAGCAGATGTATTCATACATATAGTTGATGTTTCTGGAACAACAGATTCAGAAGGAAAGCAGGTATTGGATGCAAGTTATAATCCTTTGAATGATATTGAATTGTTGGAAGATGAGCTGAACAAATGGTTTTGTAATATTTTAATGAAAGTCTGGAAAACTTTTGCAAGAACAACTGAAATGTCTAAAGCTAAATTCTCTGAAGCTGTTGCAAAGCAGTTTTCTGGATTGAAAGTTAAAGAAGATAATGTTAAAGATGTTTTATTAAGAATGAATCTTCCTGAGAAACCCACTAGTTGGAGTGAACAACAAACAATAAACTTTGCAGCAGAGTTAAGAAAAGAAAGTAAACCTATGATTATTGCTGCAAATAAAGTTGATATGGAGAATGGAGAAAAAAACTACAAACTCATAAAAGAAAAATACAAAGATTATTTGGTTATACCCTGCAGTGCAGATTCTGAATTAGCTTTAAGGCAGGCTGCAAAAGCTGGAATGATAGAATATATCCCTGGAGATAGAGATTTCAAGATATTAAAGGAGCTTAATGAAAAACAAAAAAGCGCATTGGAAAAAATAAAACAAAATGTTTTGAATAAATTTGAATATGGAACAGGAGTCCAACAAGTACTCAATTCTGCAGTTTTTGATTTCCTTAAATATATTGCAATCTTCCCTGCATCTGCAAATAAGCTTGGAGACAGTAAAGGAAATATCCTTCCTGATTGCTTTTTGATGCCACCTGGAACAACAGCATTAGACTTTGCATATTATCTTCATACTGATTTTGGAAAGAATTTCATAAAAGCAATAGATGCTAGAACTAAAATGGCCTGGGGAAAAGAGCACAAATTAAAAAACAGAGATGGTTTAGAAATTGTAACAAGGTAAAGGTGTTCTTTAGAAAAGAACCCACAATGGTAGAAAGATAAAATGAAAATAAAAATTAAACTTCATCCTAATTCTTCTCAGGAAAAAATAGTTGAAATTGAAAAAGATAAATCCTATGAAGTTTGGATAAAAGAAAAACCTATAGATGGTAAAGCCAATGAGGAATTAATTAAGTTTCTAAAGAAACATTTCAAGAAAAACATTGAAATTGTTTCTGGTTTTAATTCCAGAATAAAGATGATAGAAGCTAAATGATATTTTACATTAATTAATTATATAAATAGAACAAATTTGAAAAGCATATGAAAATATCAATAAAAGTGAGGTTTAATTCAACTTATCCTAAATTTGAAAAGGTTATGCCAAGTAAATATATCCTTTACATACCTGAACCTCAGACAAGTGAGAGTGAAAAATTCATAAAAGAACTTTTATCAAAGAAACTTGGTGTGAGAAAAGAAAATGTTTCTTTGTTGGATATAAGCGGCGATGGTGAATGGCATTTTCACCTAGGAGAGTGAGAGTGAAATACGAAGAAGCTCCTGATTTACAGATAATTGCAGAAGATATTTCTAAAACTCTTTTTCCCCATATAGTGATGGAGAGAGTTAAATGTTATAGAAGTTACGGAAGTTCTACAAGAGGAACAATTGCAAGATGCCATGCTTTAGGAAAATTAATGCAGAAAGCCATAGGAGTTAAAGCATATTATGCTCTTGAATTTTTATCTGCAAGATTTGATAAATTAAGCAAAGAAGATCAGATGAAAACAATAATCCATGAATTGATGCACATTCCTCAAACATTCGGAGGAGGATTCAGACATCATGATCATGTAACTGAAAAGAATGTTAATCTTATGTATAAGACGTATATCTCTAAGAAAGAAGGAAGAGATACATTTGAAAAGAAGAGTGGATGGTTCAGTTAATCATCACCCACTTGCTTTAAATGTAAACTAAATTCATAAGCTTCATCATAACTTAAAATTTGCAAGGTTATTCCGTTATCTGTTAGTTCTTTTAAATTATCTAGATAAAACGAAGCTTCATTATGTTCGGCATACAATCCAAAATCATCATCTTCCTCTTCATCTTCGGATTTATCCAACCAAGGAAAAGAATAGAATTTATCTTGAGAATGGGGCTCAAATGTAATTAAATGAGTAATCTTATATTTTTTTAGAGTATCTATTAAAAGATTTCCATGGATGGCATAACTTGAAGATTTTTTAAATTCTTTAATTAAGGGAACCATCTCATTTTTGATATTTTTATAAACCATGTAATAATATTCTTCCTTGCTTGTATCAACTTCAAATATATATCCTGTAGAAGTTAATCCTATTTCTTCTGCTTTTCTTAATATTTCTTCTTGTCTTTGGAAATACTCTGCATCATCAATTATAGCTTTTTCTTCCAATAGTTTCTTCTTATCGTTTCTTAATTTTATTGGGAAAGTTGGGTCCTGTGCTATTATCTTTGCTAAACCTTTTATTGCATCTTCAGAATCATCAAGTCTTATCATTTTGATTAGAATTATAAACTGTTTTTAACTATTATTATAATGAAAAAGAGGATTAATATTATAATAAAAAATAAACCCAAGAAAATAAAAATCAAAGATGTAAAAAAATTATCTGAATTTGGTAAAGCAATAGGATTAATGTTTCATTCTCGAGAAAATTGTCCTGCAATGCTTTTTGAGTTTTCAAAACCTACAAGAATGAGGATTCATTCTTTTTTTGTATTCTTTGAATTTGCTGCTTTATGGTTAGATGATAAAAACGAGATAATTGAAAAGAAGATTGTAAAACCTTTTTTACCGTCGATATCTCCAAAAAAGCCATTTTACAAGCTTGTTGAAATACCTTTAAATAAAAAATATAAAAAAGAGATAAAAATTTTATTTAAAAAGAGTAACTATTCTTAGATGATTATTTCTCGTCGAGGAAAGATTTAAAAAGAATATCAACTATAATAAATCATATTCATACAAAAGGAGGTTAAAAAATGGGAACAGTTTTGGTTAAGAACGTTGTTAAAAGAAAGCCAGGATATCTTTACTATGTTGACGGAAAGGGAAATGTATGTGAAGCTAAGATGGCTAGAGGCGGAAAGAAGAAGAAAGCAGCTAAAAAGAAAAAGAAGTAAAGCTGCATAATACTTTTTTATTTTTGCTTTCACATTATTTTTTAATTAATTTTATATACTACTTCTATCTTTTTTTTTGATGACAATAATCCTAGGAATTGAATCAACTGCACACACCTTTGGAATAGGGATTGTTAAAGATGGCAAGATATTGGCAAATGTACGAGATATGTATACTACAGAACAAGGAGGAATAATCCCATCTGAAAGTGCAAAACATCATGAAAGATTATTTGAAGAATTGTATAAAAAAGCAATTGAAACATCAAAGATAAAAGAAGAAGACATAGATGCTATTGCTTTTTCACAAGGACCGGGTTTAGCACCGTGTCTCCTTGTTGGATTAAGAAAAGCAAAAGAACTTTCATTGAGATTAAATAAACCTGTTGTAGGGGTAAATCATTGTGTTGCACATCTTGAGGTAGGAAAAATAACTGGAGCTAAAGATCCTGTGATGCTTTATACTTCAGGCGCTAACACTCAAATAATAGCTTATGCTTCTGGTAAATACAGAGTTTTTGGAGAAACACTTGATATAGGAGTTGGAAATTTCATTGATAATTTTGCAAGATATTCTGGAATAGGATTTCCTGGCGGACCAGCTATAGAAAAACTTGCTAAAGAAGGAAAAGATTACATTGAATTACCATATAAAGTGAAAGGAATGGATATAACCCTCTCAGGAATATTAACTAATTTAAAACAGAAAGTTGAATCTGGAAAATATTCTAAAGAAGATTTAGCTTATTCTCTTCAGGAAACTGTTTTTGCTATGCTTGTAGAAACTGCTGAGAGAGCTTTGGCACATACTGGAAAAAAAGAACTTTTATTAGGGGGAGGGGTTGCATGTAATTCAAGATTGCAAGAAATGTGCAAGATAATGTGTGAAGAGAGAGAAGAAAAAGTAAAATTCTTTTGTCCTGAGAGAAGTTTATTGGTTGATAACGGAGCTATGATTGCTTTTTTAGGAGAAATAATGTTTAATGCAAATTCAAATATCTTCACAAAAGAAAATATTAAAGATTTAGATATTAATGCTTCTGAAAGAACAGATGATATTGAAGTTAATTGGAAATAAGTGTTCTGCGTAGATTAAAAATCTCCGGAAGAACAGATGATATTGAAGTTAATTGGAAATAAAGAAGAATAATCAATTTATATAAAAATTAGTTTTAAAAACTTCATTTATCTAGTTATTTTATAAAAAAGAGGGAAGAATGAACAAAAAAGTTAAAAACAAAAGTTTTTCTCATTACAGTTTTTTTCCAAAAAACCGTAAGGGTACACATGTTGAAGTAATAATATCTTTTGTGATATTCATAGTGTTTGTAGTATTCCTTTTAGCTGTTTCGAGGCCTTCTATAAGTAAACAAAAGGACAATTCAAATTTATTAGATAAAATAAAATATGATTTGATAGAAGATTTATCATCAGATGTTACTGTTGTAAGTATTACAGTTCCTTCTTCTGCAGAAACTTGTTTAACTTTAGATCATTCTATAAGCGATTTAGGGATAGGTGAGAGAATAGTTGTAGAAAATTCCTCTGGTAAAATAATTGATAATGCAAGAGTTAGTTCAAGTGGAGATTATATTACAATAAATGGTTTAACTCCTGAAGAGACTTTTTTCAAGATATATTCTTCTGAAGATGAAGAATTTGCATCAAATATCCCTAATGGTTTACCATGCAATCCTGCAGGTGAAAGTATAGGTCTAACGAAAACTGATAGTTATGTATTACAAGAAAAAATACTTACAACAATTGCTACTGGAAACTATGAGGATTTAAAGACAAGATTAGATCTTTCAGAAGATGTGGATTTTACATTTGGAATTATTCTTTCAAATGGAACTTTAATTGAAAAGACCCATGAAGATTTAGAAAGTAAAATTTCAACAGATGTATTTGCAAAAGATTTCCCAATAAAATATATTGATCTTAATGGAAATATTAACTTTGGATATTTGAAAATTAAAGTATGGTAAAAAATATTATAACTAAAAATAAGAAAGGATGGATGAGGCTAGTTGAAGCCTTTGTAGCAATAGTTTTGCTTACAAGTGTTTTATTAGTAATAACTAGTGCTAACTCTTCTCCTAGATTAAATTTTCAAGAAGAAATATATCAAATGCAAGGAGCAGTATTAAGAGATATTCAATTAAACGAGAGTTTAAGGGCAGAGATATTAAATGTTCAAATAGACGCTATGCCCCTTGAATGGGAAGATTTTGAAAGTGAAGCTCCAAAAGTAAGAGAAAGAATAATCTTTTTGTCTCCAAAAGATTTAGAATGCAGTGCTCAAATATGTATTATTAATGAACCCTGTGTTTTATCTGATACAGATGATAAAGAAGTTTATGCCAAATCTGTTGTAATCTCTGCAAATGCGACACGTTATTCTCCTAGGCAATTAAAGATGTTTTGTATTAGAGAATAAAAACATTTTAGTTATGTAATATATTTTCTAAGCTTATTTAATAGCTGTAACAACTTTTGTATATTACTCTTGATAACTTAATATTAGATTAACATTACAACAATTTTGTGGAAAATTTAATTTTTATTTTATGTGAAAAGATATCCTTACACTTGGAAGGGAATGTTTACATTAATAGCAATTTACCCTTTCCAATTAATTAGAGGTTTAATGTCTTTTATTATTTTAATTGATTTTTTCTGAGCTTCCATTACCTTGTTTATATCTTTGTAAACCATTGGAGCTTCATCAAGGGTTTTTTCAGAAACTGTTCCTTGAATCCCTTGCATTGATTTTTTGAAATCCTCTAAAGATATTTTTTGTTTAGCTTCTTTTCTGCTTAAAGCTCTTCCTGCACCATGTGAAGAAGAATTCAAGAATTTTGAATTACCTAAACCTATTACTAAAAAAGAGCCGTCTCTCATATTTCCTGGAATTATCCCTTTTTCACCTTTTTTTGCAGGAGTTGCACCCTTTCTATGAATATAATATCCTTTTTCAAAAATTGCATGATTATGATTTTTATTTACCCAGAGTTCTGTTTTTATTTTTTCATTTAATACTTTCTCTATTGCTTGAATAACTTTATAGCTCATCTCAAGTCTATTAAGTAAAGCATATTCTAATCCAAAATCAAGAATATTAAGGTACTCTTTACCTAACTGAGAGTTTATATCTAATGGGAAAGTTCTTTCAAAATTATCTTTGCTGTTTGAAGCTTTTATCATATATCTTTTTGCAACTTTATGTCCTATTCCTCTACTTCCTGAATGAATTATAAGCCAGACTTCTTTTTTGTAATACCCTATTTCAATAAAATGATTTCCTCCTCCTAAAGTTCCTAAATGTTTAAGTGAAGTATCTCTTAAAAAATTAAAAATATTTTTATCATGTTGTCCTTTTTGAAATTTTTCAATTAATTTTTTGAAATCTTGTCTGGTTTTTTCAGAGATATTTGCTGGATTTTGATATTCTCCAACACCCATTGGAATTGCTTTCAAAACTTCTGAATAAATCCCTTGTTTTTTTTCAATTATTTTGTTTAGAATATCTTCTCCTTTGATTCTTATAGCGATTAATCCACAACCAATATCATATCCTACCCAAGCTGGAACTATCTTTCCTTTAGTTACAAGAACTGCTCCTATTGGGGCAGAATAGCCTTTGTGAGCATCTGGCATGAGAGCAGCAGCTGTTACAAATTCCTCAGAATAACATTCTTTGAATTGAGTAAGAGTATCATTGTCTGCATCTATAGAATAATCAAAGATTTTCTTGTCTTTTACCTTGGCTTTCATTATATACTAGATTATTACAAAACTTATAAAGTGTTTGGTGATGGGGAAAATTGAAGAAATACTTGATAAATGAAATTCTTCTTGCAAAATATTTCATTAAAAATGGTGCATTTGTAAAAGGAATTGGATATATTCATTATAAGTATATCAAGATTTTATTTTAATTAGAAAATAGAAAAACTTAAATCCTCTATTCTTCTAATTAAATAATGAAAGTAATTCTATCTGGAGGAGGAAGTGGAGAACAAACTACTGAATTAGATACTCTATTTGCTAGTTTATTAAATAAATCTAAATCTCTTTTATACATCCCTCTTGCAATAGACAATATTAAACACCCTTATCCTGATTGTTTAAAATGGTTGAAATCAACATTTGATAACTTGGGCGTGACCAAATATGAAGTGTGGGCAGAACAAGATTTATACAAATCAAAGGAAATTTCTCCAGAAAAATTCTCGGGTATTTATATTGGAGGAGGAAACACTTTTTATTTGATGCATCAGCTAAAGAAATCAGGTTTTTGGAATTTCCTGATAAAGGCAATTGAAAAGGATATTCCTATTTATGGAGGTTCTGCAGGAGCTAATATTCTTTCAAAATCTCTGAGAACTGCAAAGTATTATGATAAAAACTGGAATCAATTAAAAAATTTAAACGGTGCAAATCTATGTAAAGGATATGATCTAATCTGCCATTACAAAGAAGAAGGAAGAGAGAAAGTAAATAAAATATTATCTCTGGAAAAATTAAAGCTTGTTTTATTAACAGAAAGAAGTGGATTATATAATAATGGAGAAAAGGTAGTGTTAATCGGAAAAGACCCTTCAACAGTTATAAACAAGAACAAAGAATTTATACTCAACCCAGGTGAAGAATTACATTAAAAATTTTCTCTAACTGTTTTTTCCAGTGAAGATTCCCATCTCTCCCATAATTTATCTTGCTCACTAATAAATTTTTCCATAAAAGAATATAAATTATTTAAATAAAAATCATAATTTTCTAATATAATCTCTAGGTTCTTTTTTGCTTCATCTAAATTCAAAGAAACTTTACCAATTTGCTCTTTTTCTATTATTTCAAATTGTTTTTTATCCGATGTTATACATAAAGGAATACACCCATAAGATAATCCATCTAATATAGAATATTCAAAATAATCTCTTAAGCCTCCTTCAGAACAGTGAATTAATATTTTTGCTTTCTCTAAGAGTTTTCTTTTTTCTTTCTCAGATACACCCAATGCAGAATCTGGAGAGATAAATTCAATATTCTCGCTTTTATTCTCTTTAAGTTTTAGAACATAATCTTGAAACTCCCAAGAGCCAGCAATAACAAGAGGAAATCCTGTCTTTTTTGCAAAATTTATTGCTAATTCTGGTTTTTTATCTTCAACAATTCTGGATATAAAAATGGAAAAATCTTTTTTTATTAGGTTTCTTTTAAGATCCAAATCAAATGGGATATATCCCCCTTCTATTAAATTCATATTAAAACCCAAGCTTTGATAATAATCATTTACTCTTTCTCTGTGGGTGAGCCAGGGAGTTTTCTTGGCTTTAGAATTCTCTGTAAAATTTTTTAGACTATTTCCACTATGACAAAATTTTATTTGATTTTTATTTTTTAATTCTTGAAAATTGTATTTATCTACTATTGGAACAAAGATTATATCTGTTTGAGGTATGCCTTCTATAGGCTTTATATCCCAAATTAGAGAATTATTAGATTTCTTTTCATTCAAATAAACTGGTTTGTTTAATCTTTTAGATATAATAGAAGTCATCCTTTGAGCCCCTCCTAATTGAGAGTCATATTCTGCATAAAGCGAGAGATTATCATAAATTTCTTTAGAGAGCATTTGTTTTTTCTAAACTATTATTTATGTAAGAGTATGTTTCTTGTTTAGAATTTAATGGATTAATGAATTTACTCCAATAATCATAAAAACAAGAAACCAAATTGAACGCATCAAATAATCCATCATATTCAGATATGTTCTTAAGATATTTATTAAATTGATTTTTTGCATCTATACTTGAATTTCTTATATTAGACATAGAAAGCAATGTTAAAGATCTAATACTATCTACAAGTTCATATCTGGAGTGTTTTAGTTCTTTTTTAGGAGTTATTAATTCAAAAAAAGGTCTGTCCCTATAATATGCCCAGGATATCCTCTCAAGTCCAAAACCTATATCGCTTATCCAGATATCTTTATCTTTTAAAGGAAATTTTATGAAACCAGCATCACCAATATCTAACCCAAGATAATTTAAACCTATACTTAACCCCTCTGTTTTAGACCATAATCCGTTTTTTCCAAGAGCATATCTCTCTGGAGGTATTTTTGAAATTAAAACATCTCCCATATAAAATCCACTTTTTGAAAGAATCTCCATCCAATTGTCCAAGTGATTGAGATGTTCATTAATAGATGGGTTTATCTGAGCTGTTGCAATATTAACAAAGGAGCTTAGATAACCCTCTTTAATTTCTTTCATATACTGTGTTCTAATAACAGGTTGAATTAAAAGAAAACTTTCATTTTTTGGAGGATTTTTATTAAAGAAAACATCTTGAAAATATTGTATTGCTGCACCCCTTAAAAAAGTATCTCCTTTTTCATTTAAGCATATATCATTTTTTGAATCAAGGATATATCTCTTGTCATAGAAAAATTCTTTAAAATTCTTTAAAAACTCATCAAAATTCAATTTTCTCTTTTTTGCAGATTTACTTAAGAAAAAAGCTTTGTCCTTACTTTTTTCTATTAATTCCTTGGATTTAGAATAGAACTCTCTTCCATCTATTGAAAATTTACTCC
The DNA here is from genome assembly GCA_027318675.1 of archaeon. GTDB lineage: Archaea > Nanobdellota > Nanobdellia > Pacearchaeales > GW2011-AR1 > MWBV01. Next base: position 15,939 of record DAHVOT010000004.1, read on the forward strand.
ATTTCCTGTCAAACATAAATTCATCTAGTTTTTTATAAAAAACATCTCTCTCTAAGTTAGAAATTGCCGCTTTTCGCATATTTATGATACATTTTATACATATAAAAATCTTTAGCTTTTTGTCATTTTATAATTACAAAAGAAAAGGCTTTTATACTTAATCTCCTTATTAAAATAATGGATAAAATAAGGATTGCAATAGTGGGTATAGGCAATTGTGCAAGTAGCCTTATTCAAGGTATTTATGCATATAGAAAGAATCAATTTCTGCCAGGATTATTATTTGAGAAGATAGGAGGATATTCAATAGGAGATATTGAGATTGTAGCTGCTTTTGATATAGACATTAGAAAAGTTGGAAAAGATGTTTCAGAAGCAATATTTCAATGTCCAAACAACACAAAAATATTCTTTAAAGATATACCTAAAATAGGGGTGGAGGTTCTTAAAGGGCCAACTTTAGATGGATTTTCTAAGCATATGATGGAGTTTCCAGAAGATATAAGATTTAAGGAAAGCAATAAAGAAGATGTAACTGTTAAAGAAGTGTTAGAAAAGACTAAGCCAGATTTATTAATAAATTACTTGCCTGTTGGGAGTGAAAAAGCAACAAAGTATTATGCGGATTGTTGTTTAGAAGCAAATGTCAATTTTATCAATGCAATACCTGTATTTATCTGTTCTACAGAAGAATATTCCAAAAAATTTGAAAATAAAGGATTAGTTTGTTTGGGGGACGACATTAAATCTCAAGTTGGAGCAACAGCTATACATAGAACATTAGTAAATCTTTTTGAAAAAAGAGGTATCAAACTAAAAAGAACTTATCAATTAAATTTCGGTGGAAACACTGATTTTTTAAATATGTTAGATAAATCAAGGTTATTATCTAAGAAAATAAGCAAAACCCAAGCAGTTCAGTCTCAACTTAAAGAAAATTTATCATCGGATAATATTCATGTTGGGCCAAGTGATTTTATACCTTGGTTAAAAGATAATAAATTATGCCACATTAGAATGGAAGGGGAACAATTTGGAGGAACTCCTTTAGAATTAGATTTAAAGCTTTCTGTAGAAGATAGTCCAAATAGTGCAGGGGTGATGGTTGATGTGATAAGGTGCGCAAAACTTGCTATTAACAATAATCTTAAAGGAGATATAGAACAAGTATCTTCATTTGCATTTAAACACCCAAAAATGCAAATTACAGAAGAAGATTCTTTTAAGAGAATTAAAAAGTTCATAAAAGATAATGAAAAAAAACATTAATTACCCTGTAAAAGGCGAGATAATAATAAAGAAGATTTATCAAGAAAGAGATTATGAGTTTGTAGAAAAGAAAGGATCTGGACATCCTGATACCTTAGCAGACGAATTGGCAGAAGAGTTATCTAAAGCTTTTTCGAATTATACTTTGAAAAAATTTGGAGTAATTCTACATCATAATTTTGATAAATTAGGAATATTAGGCGGATCTTCTCATGTAGAATTCGGTAAAGGTTATCTGAATAATCCAATAAGGATATTAGTTAATGGAAGAGTTTCTGTAAAGTTTGCAGATAAATCAATTCCTTATATTAACCTAATTAAAGATACAATTAGAAAATACTTCAAATATAAATTTCCTATGATCAACTTAGAAAAAGATATAGTAATTCAATATAATCTATCAGATAAAAGCAGTCCTGGAAAAACAGATATAACTTCAAAGAAAGAAGGTTCAAGGAAATATTGGTTTTCTCCAAGAAATAGTAATGATTTGAAAGAAACCACTTTTCTAGGATCAAATGATACTTCTATGGGGGTTGGATTTTCTCCATTATCTATATTTGAGAAATGCATTTTAGATTTAGAATCTAAAATTTCAAATACAAAGTTTAAGAAAAATAAACCTTGGTTAGGATCTGACATAAAAATAATGGGATCGAGGTTAAAAAATGAAATTGATATTACGATGTGTATTCCTCAAATATGTTCTTTTGTTAAAAATGAAGAAGAGTATAAAAATAATCTGTTAAATATGAAAAAATATGTAGAGAAATTTATAGAAACAAGATTTCCTTTTTCTAATATTAACTTATCTATAAATACAAGAGATAATTTTGAAACAGGAGAATTATATCTAACTGCAATTGGTTCTTCAATAGAAAGTGGAGATGAAGGATTAGTAGGTAGAGGCAATAGGACAAATGGATTAATTTCTCAAACAAAGCCATATACTATGGAAGGAGCATCAGGGAAAAATCCTGTTTATCATATTGGAAAAATTTATTGTATAGCCGCGCAAAAAATTGCGGATATGATAAATAAAAAAACTAACATCTATGTTGAAGTATTTTTAATTAGTCAAAGTGGAAGATTATTAATTGACCCCTGGAAAACAATTATAGGAATTAATAAAGATTTATCATACAAAGAAATAGTTAGTCTTAAAAGTATAATCAGAAGAGAATTGAATAATATACCCAAATTAACTAAAGGAATCCTAAAAGGGAAATATAGATTAAATTAAATAATTTTAATTAACTTTTATTATTATAATTATATTCTAAGTATAAATTTTAGTGAAACTCTCTTATAAGTTTTATGTATCTTAAATAATACAAATATTTAAACAACCTGGAGATTATATATAATAGCTAAAACATAGGGGATAATAGCCAAATAAAGAGGGAAAAAAGGCTTAAGATAACCTTTAAATAGTGTTACTATATAGTAATAATATGACAAGTAAAACCTGGAAAAAGATGAAGAATTGGGCATATTCAGTACCAATAGCATTAATGAGTTTTCTTCCTGCATGTGAGCCTGAAAATGAGCCTCCTACAGCAAAACTTGATGTAACTCCTCTAACTGCAGAAGTTCCTGCACAAGTAAGGATGAGAGTAACAGGTGAAGACCCTGATGGAGTTGGAGATATAAAACAATACAATTTAATAATTGGAAGTGAGAACATAAAAAGCACTACTCCTATTGATATTACAAGAACATTCACAAATGTGGGTACAATAACTGTTTATGGGCAAGTAACTGATTCTGAAAATCAAATAAATAAAACAGCTGCTAAATCTTTAGAGTTGCTTGTTGGCCCTTATATAGATCAATCTGCAAGTTTAGTAAATGAAAATGAAATAAGTTATTCTGCAACAGTTCATAAAAAAACAAATGCACAACTGGAAATAAAAAAAGACGGAGCATTATTGATGACAATCCCAATACCAGATGTTAATACTTCTGGAGTTGATTTTCAAAAAGTCTTCAAATATAATCCAGATGGAATAATAAAAGGAAATTATGAATTTAAGCTTAAAGCAGATGATTTAGAAAAAACAAATTCAATTCAAATTCAAAATTACAAACCAACAACTGATTTAAGTGGAGTTGATGCAGAATTAATGGAAGGAGTTGAAAAAACAGTAACACTTCCAATCCCATTAGATAAAAACCCAGAAGATAATCCTGTTGCAATAAAAAGTGCGAAATCTCTTGACGGTAAAACTCAAGCAATCTTGAACGGAAACAATTTAACAATAAAACCTTTAACCTATACTGGAGATTATCAAATTGAAATTGAATTTGGAAGCACAGTTGGAGGATTGGAAAAAGCAATTCTCACAGGGAGCATAACACAAGAACCCTGGACATATTATGTAAATCCATTCGTATCTACAAATTCCAACGGAGCAGCATATGATGCGCTGACAACAAAAGCACAGAGAGATGCATATGTACAACAAAAATTGTTTGAGGATTGGACAAACACAATTATGCCTAGCTTCCCTCCAAATCCAACATGGGATTGCACAGAATATTCTAACCAACTAATGATTAATCTTCATGGCATTCCTGGAGCAATAGGATATTCGGGATTTGATTTAGATTCAATTTACTATTACTTTGGGACATTAAAAGATAATGGAAAATATGGCTTACCTAATTATTTTGTGCTCGTCTTAGGGGGAGTATCTGGACACGATATGAATGCCATTTTAACTGGAGATGATATTACTAAATTTGAAGATTGGTGCTTTATTGAACCACAAAGAGATTCCATTAATGTTAAACCAGGGCATTTATATTTTCCAGAAACATGTTATATAGAAATAAGAGCTCCTCCAAGAGATAGAGAAGGTAATCAAATGGGAATAGTCCCAATAGCAAGTTTTAATGTTGTAAATAAAATAGCTACATTTAAACAACCTTTTACAGACCCAAATTTAAAGATAGTAAAAAATAGAGAATAATAAAGTAAATTGTATAAACTCTATAATAGTAAAATATATAAAGATTTTACTCTTAATTAAAAACATGGAAGTTCCTTTTGAACTAGCTTCTCCAACCCATTTACAAGTAGAAGTAACTGAAGATTGTAATCATTCTTGTTTTTATTGTTATAACCATTGGAGGAAGGGTGAATCTTCAAGAAATTATATGAATCTTTATGTTGCTGAAAAAGTCTCAGATATAATAATTCAAGATATAAAACCGTTTATTGTTACAATAACTGGTGGAGAACCATTTAAAAATTTCGAAACTACTAAATATCTTTCAGAAAAACTTGGAAAAAAGGATATCTCAATTGGTATAAACACGAACCTTACTGAAGCAAAAAGAAGAGATTTAGAGGAATTATTAGATATAAATAAGGATATATATTTACTTGTTTCTATACCTAGTGTCAAAAGAGAAAATTATAGAAAAATAACAGGAAGAGATAATTTGCAAAAACTCTTTGAAAATATAAAAAACGTCTCTCAAATAGGAATTCCAATTTATGTAAATATGGTTGCGCATCAATTAAATAAAGATGAAATTTTTGAAGAAGCAAAATTCCTGCTTGAAGAATATGGTGTAAATTCATTTGCTGTAACTCCTATGCTTAGACCTGCTTTAAGAACATTAGATAAGATGGATCTTAATGCAGAAGAAAACAAGAAGATTTATGAGGATTTAATAAAATTAAGGAATGATTTTGGAATGAATACTGCAATATTAGAGGTAGTTCCAAAATGTAGTGTTCCAGAAGAATTAAGAGAGAGTCTAATCTTTTCAAGAGGATGTAGTGCTGGAAAAATTAGCTCTGCTATTTCTTATAACGGAGATTTAAGAGTTTGTGCTCATGCTCCTTTTTCGCATGGTAATCTTTTAGAGAAAAAATTCAGCGAAATATGGGAGAATATGAAACCTTGGAGAGAACACGGATATGTCCCAGAAGAATGTTCTGGATGCTTGGAAATTCCAGAATGCAAGGGGGGATGCAGGTTTGCAGCATATGAAGAAGGACAATTATTAAATAAAAAAGATTATAGAATGACTTCTCCAGTTAAAATAAAAAATTTTTCTAAACATTTAAAATTAAATATAGAAGATGAATATTTTGCCACACCATTTAAATTCAGGAAAGAAAGAGAAAATCAGTATACTTTAAATAATAAAAGCAAGTTATTATTTACAAATAAAGAAACAATAACATTTTTAGAGCAGATACAGAAAAAGGGATCATTCAAAATATCTGAAATACCTGAAGGCCCTTTAAGAGAAAAAGCTATTAAGTTTGTTAATATTCTTTATAATAAAAAATTCCTTGAATTAAAATGATAATAGTGAAAGAAAATTTATCTATCTTTGGCGAAAATATAGAAGAAGAAATCCTCAAACAGATATGCACACAATATCTCACAGTAAAAGAATTTTTTGAAGAAAAAGAGGAATTGCAAATACGAATAATTCTATGTTCAAATAAAGAAGAATTAAAATTTTTTTCTGGATTAGATGAAATTGGAGAATCTACTACGGGTAGAGCAATAATTTCTGAGAACATTATTGTAATGTACACTCCGAAAGCAATAGAAGAAAATACCCCTAAGAAAAAAGAGAATTTCAGAGGAATTTTAGCTCATGAAATTACCCACTTATTTTATAATAAAAGAGGGTATCCTCAGAAACTTCAAGTGATTAATGAGGGTTTAGCCTCCTATATTCAATGGGTTGTGGTAAATAAAAAAGAATTCAATGAAGAACCTGATTTGAATAATTTTAATTTACTTCAGGAATATTCAAGAAATATATATAAAGAAGGACTATATTTAATAAATTACCTAATAAAAAAAGCAGAAAAATCTGCTTTATTTGAGTTTTTAGAAAAAATTAAATATTTCAAAGATCAAGAAATATTAATGGAATTCAACAAATTATTAGATATAAAATTGAAAGGAGGTATAAATCAAGATGACTGAAAATTTAGTCGAGGCATTAAAAAAAGCTGAGATAATCGGATTAGAAGGCATAAATTGCAATGCAACCTGTGATAATATCTGTGATGATTTTTGCAATGATTGCGCAGGAGATGCTCCTATGAAACTTAAAACATACTCTCCTCAAGAAAACAAGTATAATAACTAATTGAATATTGAATTAGAAAAAGATTTATAAAAAATAATTTATTAATTTTAATAGAATGAGAGAAGAAAAAATAGAGAAAAATAAAAAGACTAAAGAATTAATAAAAAATTCATTAATGTTGTATTTTGGAACAATAATCTTTGTTGTTATTGTTATGCTTCTCTTTGGAGGAAAAATATTTTGGGATGCTCTTCTTTTAATAGTAATATTGGCGACAGTCATATTTGGGGCTATACTTCTTTCAGCGCTTTTCATTCAAAGGAAAAATCCAAAGGTATTTGATAAAGCTAATTCAGAAACAAATCAAAAAAAATGGAGAATGACAACTATTTTATTTGGGATATTTTTAATTATCTCTGGATTTTATAATTATTTGACTAATTTTCACGACTCTTCCAGTTGGAAGTATCTTCTTTTACAAGTAGGTTTTGGAACATTTTCTATTCTTTGGGGAGTATACTATAAGCGTAAGAAAAATAATTTGTAAAAAGATTTATAAAAGCGAGTTTGCTATATTATTATAATGGATAGGAAAAGGGGTTTGATTAGTTTTATGCTTGTTTTTGCATTTGTAATTCTCTCATTGAGTTTAATTTCTTCAACAACATGTAGTGTTGTACCTATTGCTAGTTGTCCAGCCGTAAACACTGTTATGAAATTATCTGCTCAAACAAATGCTCATGGAGAATTCTTGAATAATAATTATCCTTATGCATTATGCTGCTTTGGTATGACTTATTATACTGCTGCTGATAATGCCTCAATGCATGCATGCACTCCTACTGTTAGCAATAAAATTTTGGGATTGAGTTCTTCAACAAATGCTCATGCCGAAATTCGAAGTTTAAGTACCTATTCTACAAACGTATGTTTTGGAAAAATGTCTTGTTCTTCTTCTATTACTGGTTCTTGCTCTGATCCTAATTTTCCCATTCAAGTAGCTTCATTAAGTGCAACTACAAATGCTCATCTTGCACAATATTCTGGATATGGTAATGTAAAAATATGCTGTTCTGATGAAAGCGCAGTTTGTGGAAATAGTTTAATAGAAGATGGTGAAACTTGTGATTGTGGTCTAGACGGAAGTTGTACAAGCTCAGAACTTGGAGGCGCTACATGTGCGAGTGTTTTAGGCCCAGGATATATAGGAACATTAAGCTGTACTCCTCCTCCAACAGGATGTGCATATAATACTGCTGGATGTTGTTTACCTGAAACAAATGCTCAATTTTGTACAAGACTAGGAAGAGAATGTGGAAGTTTAACTGCTTTAGATAATTGTGGAACATCAAGAACAGTTGCAAGTTGTGGAACATGTGTTTTACCTGAAACATGTCAGGGTGGAACTTGTGCTTGTATAGCTGAAACAGATGCTCAATTTTGTTCAAGATACGGAAGAACATGCGGAAGTTTAACTGCAGCAGATAACTGTGGAACAACAAGAACAGTTGCAAGTTGTGGAACATGCAACGATGCAAGTTTGTGTACAACTGATACATGTAATGCTGGTTCTTGTGTTTATACTCCTATAACCTGTAATGATGGAAATGTATGTACAGGAGATTCGTGTAATGCTTTAATTGGTTGTGTATATAATCCTTTAACTGGACCTGCTTGCACTGATGATGGAAATCCATGTACACTTGATTTATGTAGTGGGGGTTCATGTACTCATCCTGCTGTTTCAAATTGCTGTACATTAAATAGCCAATGTAATGATAATAATGCTTGTACAGCTCCAGATACATGTAATCTTGGGACTCACACTTGTTCAAATCCTGCAATAAGTTCTTGTACTAACGGAGATGGGTGCTGTCCTTCTGGAT
>DAHVOT010000050.1 GCA_027318675.1 archaeon
TTCTACTTTCTCCTTGAATTGAACATTTCTTGTTTCATGGGGTACTTTACTTACAGTTCCTATCTCTTGTCCTGTAAAGTCCTTGCATATTCTATTTGCCAAGCTTGTTTTTCCTGCATTAGGAGGACCATAGAAACCTAATTTTATCTCCCTCCTGTTCTTGAATAAGTTGTTAAATATCTTCTTAAAAAAATTTTTGAATATTTTTATTTCCATGTTATATGTTTTGTCAAAATAGGTTTATTAAATTTGTGTTACTATCTCTTAACAGGGTTTTTTTTCATTTCTTTTTTTGGTTCCTGAGACCCCATATTCAGGGGTTGATGTATCATACCTGCTATCTTCTTTCCGTGGTACTTTTGCATAGCATAATTTACCTGTTCTTTTGTCCACCCTGCTTTCTTAAGATTTTTTTCAATCTCTTCATTTTGTACTCCTTTAAGTTTTGAATTATGTATATATACCATTATGTTGTACATATTGTTTTTTGTTTTGAATAAGTAAGTTTCATATTTCTTTCTGTACCATATTTGAAGTAGGGTGTATATTATTGTACCAATAAATAAGACCAAGAAAAGAATTAATCCAAACAACAACCATTTCTTTTGCGCTTCCCATCTTTCATATTCTCCAACATTTATTGGAGTTAAAGAGTTAAGGGGTGGAGAAACAAATAAAGGGAAATTCATAAAATTATAATCTTCTTTTGTAGCCATCCCCAATGTTCCATATACTTCACTTAAACTTAAATATAAATATCCTGTTTGCTCTTGTATTGGGAGAGTTATATCTTCAAAAATAATATCTCCTGTGTTTTTAACAACAATATATGCTTCTCCTGGATTTCCAATTCTTTCAAATGTGAAAAGAAAAACATTTAATCTTTCTTTTTCTTCTTCACTGTATTCTATTTCTATTTCTTTGTATACTACTTTTGTTATTAAATTCTGATTGTTCCATAAAAATATTGCATCTAAATAATCTTGTTCATTACCTTCAAATGTGCTTCCTTCTATTTCTGCAAGAATATCAAGATTAATATTTCCTCTTTCAGAATAAAATGTTATAGGCTCAGTGTAGCTTATTTGACGAATGTCTGTAGGTATTTTAATTGAAGTCATATTATTCAAGAGCTCTTCCTGTTCTTCAGTTGTTAATTCTCCATAGTTTTCTTCAATATATTCCAATTCTGGTTCTATTCTTGTTATATTCAAATATTCATTCAAAAGACCCTGTGTATATCCATCATATGTGCCTATTTCGTGTTTAGAGGCATTTAGAAGAGACTTTTTTTCTTCTAAAGCTTCTTCTATTGCAGTTTCAGAAGAAGAAACTTCGAATGTTTTTTCAAAAACTTCTTGTCCATTTAAACTTAGAATATAATTGAAACTCCCTTCTATTGAAGGCATTTGAAAATCTGTCCAATTGAAACTTAAAATCTGGAATGCTGCACTTATTGAAGTATTTGACAAATCAAAAAATATAGTGTGGTACTCTTCATTTTCTTCCAAAAGTTCATTTAAGTAGATATAATTTCCAAAAGAATCTGTGAAATTAGAACTTAAACTCTGATTCAAGAAACTTATATTTAAATCTGCCTTTAGAGTTTCTGATGGTTGATATTTTTCAACTATTGAACTCCCACTTTGAGAAAATTCAAATGAAGCAGAAGCTAAGCCAATAAAAAATACTGCAAATACGAGAATAAATACACTTCTACACCTCATTATTATAACAATAAATTCTTTTTTATAAATCTTTTTAATCTGTGTTTATATCTATAGAATTTCTCTTTATTTTCTTTTATGAGCTTTTCTTCCAGATTTTGATTTCTTAGAATCGTTTTTTCTTAAAACATAAACCAAATAAATTAATCCAACAATTGCAATAACAAGAACTACTTGATAAATTCCAAAGAATGGAAGTTCAACTGTTGCTGGGCATTGAACTACTTGGTTCTTAGTTAGTAAGCAATCATCATATTCTGCTTGAATATAATATCTGTAAACTCCAGGTGCAAGAGGATCTTCCATGAAATTTGTACCTATTATTCCCCAAGCAGGAATCTCACTTAAATCATAATCATTGCTAACATCCCAATTCATTGTACCAACACTGGTAACAGTAATAGATGTAACTCCTTCTCCACAAGTGTCTGGTGAAGAAGTAGCATATTGACATACTCCCATTACATAACTTGTTGTCCCTCCGCTATCCCACATACAACCAGCATCACAACCATTTAAACTAGGAGGTTCACATTCTTCTCCGTCTTCTACAACGTCATTTCCACAAGATTGATCAACACAATTACTAAAATCATAAGTACATTCATAAGGTGTTCCATCAGCATAACAATCAACTACTCCTCCAGTATATGCATCGAAATGAGTACAAGAATCATCTGTTAATTGCAATGCTAATATATCACAAGTTTCATTTGCTTGATTTACAATTCCATCTCCGCAGTAAGGAGCATTTTCATTTAAGCATCCAGCACTACAACCATCTCCATTTACATTATTCCAATCATCACATTGTTCTCCAATTTCTCTTACACCATTTCCACAAGATTGAGGGCCACAACCTTCAAAATTATAAGTACATTCATTTGGAGTTCCAGCAGCATAACAGCTTATTGTTCCTGTTGTATATTCATCAAAATGAGAACATTGATTATCGCTCAATTGCAAGAATCCCCCCTCACAAACTTCTCCTGCATCCAATCTTCCATTACCACAATTTCCAGTTGAAGGGCAAGTTGTATCTAATGAAGTTTCTGGCTCACATGAATCTCCATCCCAATAGCATCCACATTCAGGTGTGGCTACACATCCTGCAAAAGGTATATCTAAAATTGGAGTTTCATCACATGTTGGTTCATTACCTCCAACATCACAAACTCCACAAAGATTTTGGGGTAATTCATTACAAAAATTATATCCAAAACATGCTCCTGCATTTAACACATTCATATTACCTGAATCTGTTTGTTCTAAAGGAGAACTTCCTTGAACTGTTGCTCTGAAATAAAATTCAGGAGGTTCAGATTGTCCAATTTCATTGTCTGGCATATAGAATGCATTCCAGTCTATATATCCTAAGTTTCCACTTGAAGGAAAAGAAAGTATTGGGTTAGGATTTGTTCCTCCAGCACTTGTAATAGCATCATCTCCAAAGCTTCCGTCATCTTCAAAGACTTCAAATGTAATTGTTTCACCAGCGCAATTAGATCCTTCAACATTTAATCTAACTGATGTACCCGCTACAACTTCAGCAGCGCTCCAATAAGCATTAAGAAGAGTACAAGTTGAAGGACAAACGCCACAATCTGCAGGACAACTAGAACAATCTTCATTTCCTGTATTACAATTTGTATCTCCACAATAGGCTCCATTAACAGTTGTTGTTGTACATGAACCTGAGCAATAAGTACATGAGCCTCCATATACAGGAACACAAACAACTCCATTAGATGGACCATTATCACACTGTTCTGTTCCGTCTATTATGCCATTTCCACATGTTATTAATTCTGATACTCTTAATAATGCAGGATCATTCACACCCGAATTTGAACTTGAGTTTGTAACACCTGAAATAGTTGTAATGAAATAATATTCAGGTGGATCAGTTTCAGGCCATCCTTCAGTTTGCCATTCTGCAGAATTCCATATTCCAGCAGTAGCTGTTCCACTTGAAGGGAAAGTTATTGGATTAGGATTTACTGTTACAGGATCATCTCCCCCAAGAGCATCTTTTTCTCTTATTTCAAAGTTAACAGTTTTTCCTCCGCAATTTGTTCCAGTAATATTTAATAAAACAGACCTTCCTTCAACTATTGGGCTTCCAACAGGAGTCGAATAATTCCAGAATAGAGAAGTTAAAACACAAGGAGGAATACATCCAGTAGTATTATATTTACATTGATCTACATGTCCAGCAGGGTAACAAGAAGGAGTTCCAGTATATAATGCACCCATTAAACTTGCACATGTTGCGCCTCCTAACTGAGAGCCATCACATTGTTCTGTTCCTTCTTTTACACCATTTCCACATACTTGAGAACAATCATTATCATTTACTGCATTACATCCAGAAGGACAGCACCCATCTCCGTTAGTACAAGAACTTATTGCAGGATTTGTACATAATCCACCAGAACAAACTTGAGTCGTACAAGCATTTCCATCGTTACAATCTGTTTGCTGTGTTGCAACAGTACAAGTTGTACAATCATTATCACTTCCTATTGTACATCCAGAAGGACAGCACCCATCTCCGTTAGTACAAGA
>DAHVOT010000051.1 GCA_027318675.1 archaeon
CCGATCTCTAAATATAAACTTAAAAAGAGATTTTGGCTATATATTTTATGGGTGGAAGTTTTAATAATGCAACAAGAGGAAGGAATTCTGCATTAAGAAAAATTATTGATTGTGAATCTCAGTATATTGTTAAACTTACATCAACAAGTAATAGAGAGGAAGAAGAGTTAAAAGATAAACCTCTTCATGAGTATATATCCTATAATGAGCTAAATGAGGAAGAGATAAGAAGAGATGCAAAAACTAATGCTGATTTTTATGGTGTCAAATTATCAAAGATAGAGATATTTACAGTAGATGCTAAACCTCTTAAGGAATTAGATTTGTAAAGATGCTTCAAGAACTTTTTATAATAGAAAGTAGCTATTAAAGAGTATAAAGGGTAAATTAATAAACTAAATTTACTATTTCTAATCATGTTATACTTAATAGGTTTAGGATTAAATGAGAAAAGCTTATCTAAAGATGCAATTGAAATAATCAAGAGATGCAAGAAAGTTTATCTTGAAAATTATACAGTTGATTTCCCTTATACTCATCAGGCACTTATTGATGAAATAGGAAAGAAATTTGTTACTGCAGATAGAGAGAAAGTCGAGGGACTGGAGATAGTTGATGAGGCCAAAAAGATGGATGTTGCTTTGTTGGTTTATGGAAGTCCTTTAACTGCTACAACGCATATTACTTTAATTGAAGAGGCAATTTTATCTGGAATTAAATATAGGGTGATAAATAATGCTTCTGTACTTGATGGAATTTCTGAAACTGGATTGCAAATGTATAAATTTGGTAAAATAGCTTCTCTTCCTGAATGGAAAAAATCTTATGAACCAGATAGTTTTATGGAAATTGTGAAAGAAAATCAGTCAATAAAAGCACATACTCTTCTACTTATTGATATTGGGCTAGATATTAAAAAAGCAATTGAACAGTTAGAAAAAGCAGCAAAAAATCATAATATTAAATTAAGTAAACTCGTTATATGTCAAGCACTCGGGACAAAAAGACAAAAAATACTCTACAAAGATTTAAGTGAGGTTAGAGAATTTTCTGGTGTGCAAAAACCTTATTGCATAATTATCCCTGGAGAATTACATTTCATGGAAAAGAAAATGCTTGAAGGATTTATTTGATTCTTATTAAAAAATTAATTTTGAAATCTTGAAGAATAAACTGATTTTTTCTTTGTTGTCAGTAAATTACCCCAGCTTATTTTAGATAGAGTTATTGGATTTGCATCCAGCTTTTCTAATTTTTTGTTTGTATGAAAAGAATCTATTATGCTTCTCATAGGAGGTTCTAGATTCTTAAACATATGATTATACAAATTAATTTCAAGGATTTCTAATTTATCTTTAGGCATCGTAGCATATTCTAGATCATTCATCCCGCCGTATATAAAACAAGAATATTTATCGTTGAGTATGTTTGTTAATCTTGTGTAGAATAAATGCCTTTCTTTTTCAGACAAGGAACCTAATCTAGCTAATAAGCTATTGTCCATCTTAAAACATATTAATTAAAAGACGTTTTTAAATATTCTTACTTTAAACCAGTTATTTCTGAATATAAAATTTCTTTTATTATTTCTACTTTTCCTGCAGGAGGATTTGGGAATTCTTTGGAAGTTATGCCTCCATAAATAAGAGAAGTATAGCGGTCTTCTAAAATATCTCTTAATCGTGTATAGAGAACATTTTGCTGGTCTTCTTGTAAAGAACTTATCTTGTTAGATAATTCCGTGTTTGTCATTAAAAGTGTAAAGATTTAGTATTTTTAAGAATATATATTCTTGATTTATCAGGCAAATTTAAAAATAAACGATTGATTATATAATCATGAATATAAGAAAGGTGCTTGGTGGAGTGTTTATAATGTTTTCAATGCTTTTATCAATAGGAAATATAGTTTCTTCTAAAGTTACTGGTGCTGCAATAGGGAGCAATTTAGAGAGTTCTGTTTTTGCTCTTTTAACTTTCATGTTTTTTGTTATGGGATTAATTTTTATGAGTAATCTTGAAAGAAGAACTTCAAATTGGGTTAAAGCTGCTGTAATTGCAGGAAGTATTGCTGTTGCAGGAACTCCTGGATATATCTCGAGAAATGAAAGTGGAGAGAATAGAATTGAGAAATTAGCTAAGGAAAAGAATAGAATTGAAAACTTTGTAGAAATTGATGATAATGTAAAGCTTGTTCATCCTTATGAAACGACTCAAGGGAAATTTGAAAGAACTTATCGATGGGATAGAATAATTGATGGTATTGAAGAGAAATATGAAATACCTCGTGGAAAATTAAAAGCACTTATAATGAGGGAGAGTGGGGGAGATCCATTAAATTTAAATGACAGCAATGATGGAGGGGCAGGGTTAGCAATGTTTCAACCAGGAACTGCAAGAGATATGGGATTGAAAGTTTACGGGAATTCTAATACATCTGGTGTGGATAAAAAACATGGAGAAGAGATGAGAAGACTTGTAAAAGAGCATAATTATAATTATGAAGAATTATCTCAAATAGATGAAAGGTTTGATATAGAAAAATCAGCTGAAGCTGCTGCAAAATATCTTAAAAAGAATTATCTTAAATATGGTTCTTGGGATAAAGCTTTATCAGCATATAATCAAGGTAGACCAGCTCCAAATGCTTCAGAAACAAAGCATGTTAAAGCAGTAAATAAATATGAAAAGTATTACAATGAAAGAGATACAAAAGATAAAGAATATTATACTAAACTGGATTCTATAAAAAGATTAAAAGCAGAGCAGGATTTGAAGGTGATTAAAAGAGTTAATAAATTCGGAAAAAGACGTAAATAACCCCTTTCCAAAATCTTAAAAACCAGTTATTCTATTACTTTTTAGGAAAATGTATGATTTTAAAGCTGTAGAAGAAGTTGCAAGAGAAATCTGGAAAAAACACAAAAAAGGATTAAAAGAATCAGTTCAGGATAATCCTAAGAAACCTCTTTTTAGTTTTTTAGAAGGTCCTCCAACTGCAAATGCTCCCCCTGGACTACATCATCTGGAAGCAAGAACATTCAAAGATTTAATCTGTAAATTCAGATATATGAATGGTTTTTCTGTTCCGCGTAAGGGAGGATGGGATTGTCATGGATTGCCTGTTGAAGTTCAGGTTGAAAAATCACTTAAACTTGAATCAAAAAAAGATGTTGAAAAATATGGAGTTGACAAATTTATTAAAAAATGTAGAGAAGATGTTTTCTCAAATATAGAAGATTGGAATAAATCAACAGAAGAACTGAATTATTTAGTTGATTTGGAAAATCCATATATAACTTTAGACAACAACTACATTGAAAGTGTTTGGTGGAGCTTAAAGGAATTGTACAAGAAAAAACTTCTTTATGAGGGGTATAAAGTTCTTCCTTTTTGTACAAGATGTGGAACTCCTCTATCAAGTCATGAAGTTGCACAAGGATATAAAGAAGTTCAAGAAGAATCTGTTTATATTGCATTCAGAATAAAAGGAAAAAAAGATGAATATATTTTAGCATGGACAACAACCCCTTGGACATTACCTGGAAATGTTGCTCTTGCTGTTGGTCCTAAAATGGATTATGTTAAAATTAAACTTCCTGATGGAGATAAATTAATAGTTGGAAAAGAAAAAATAGGCTTACTTAAAGGACAATGCGAAATAATAGAAAAATTCAAGGGAAAAGATTTAGTTGGATTAGAATATGAACCTCTTTATGAGATAAAAGAATTGAAATCACAAAATTCATACAAAGTTGTGGCTGCAGATTTTGTAACAACTGATGATGGTACTGGTGTTGTTCATACAGCTGTAATGTATGGTGAAGAGGACTATAATTTAGGAAAGAAAGTTGGATTACCTGAAGTACACACAGTTGGACAAGATGGAAAATTTCTTGATATTGTTCCTGAATTTATAAGAGGAAAATATGTGAAATCTGCTGAAAAAGATATTAAAGAGGATTTAAAGAAAAGACATCTTTTATTTAAAGTTGAAAAAATAAGTCACGATTATCCTTTCTGCTGGAGATGTGATTCTCCTTTGCTGTATTATGGGATAAATTCTTGGTTCATTAATGTAAGTGAAGTCAGAAATAGATTAATGGAATTAAACAAAGAAATAAATTGGTATCCTTCACATATTAAAGATGGGAGATTTGGAAAATGGCTTGAAGGAGCTAAAGATTGGGCA
>DAHVOT010000052.1 GCA_027318675.1 archaeon
GTAGACGATGCCTTAAAAAACACAAATATAATGAATCTAAGGACAAAGTTAAGAACAATTGAACAATCTCAAAGAAGAAATTATCTTGACAATAAAAAGACTCATTTTGAAAGATATAGAGTAATGGTGGATTATTTCACTGAATCTGAAAATCAAGACAGAGTTTACAGCAATAAAATGCAACTTAACGATGTTATGCACGGCTTAATAAATTGCTTCGAGGATTACAGTGATAATGGAAAAGACTGGGATGAAGTGGACAAACATAATGCTCTTGTAAAAGAATCTAGTTTAAGATTAAATAGAATTTTGGATGAAGCTAGAAATCAAAATAAATACTCAAATTTAATAGCATCTCCAATGATAGACCCAGAAGGAGGATTTATTCTTTAAAATGTTAGTTAAACAGGAATTAATCAACAAAATCAAGGATTACTTTGATTTGAATGTTTATGAAACAAAAGTCTGGCTTGCTTTAATTGGAAAAGGCTCAGCTTCTGCAGGTGAAATTGCAGAGCTTTCAGGAGTTCCAAGAAGTAGAACTTATGATGTTTTAGAAACACTTGAAAAGAAAGGTTTTGCAATAGTCAAATTAGGTAAACCTGTTAAGTATTTAGGTGTAAAGCCAAGGATGATTCTTGAAAAGCTTAGAAACAATGTAAGAAGTGAAGCAGAAGAAAGAATACAAAGCCTTTCAAATATAAAAGATACAGAGGAATTCGCTCAACTTGAAGAAATTTACAAAGGTGGGGCAGACCCTGTGAAAAGAGAAGATGTTTCTGCTGCAATAAAAGGAAGGTCTAATATTTCAAATTACTTAAGGGAAATAATAAGAGAAGCTAAAAAAGAAGTATTAATCTGTGCAAACGCAAGAGATATACTCTCTAAAACAAAGCTTTTCCAGCAAACTTTTGAAGTTTTAAAGAAAGAAAACATAAAGATACTTTTATGTCTCTCAGGAGAAGATAATTTCATAAAGAAAGCAGAAATAGAATTTGGAATAAAGGTAAAGAAAGTAGAGATTAATGCTAAATTCTTCATAATTGACAGAGAAGAAATTTTATTCTATTTAACTAAACCAGACAGCAAAGAAGAATCAGCAATTTGGCTTAATTCTGAATTCTTTTCACAATATTTCGCAGCACTTTTCGAAACTGCTTTTGGAATAGAAAAGTCAGAAAAATCAACTAAACCTGCTAAAAAGGAGAAAAACTAAGATGACAGAAGAACAAAATCACCCAAAAAAAGTTCCTGTTACAACCTACAACTTAGGTTCTGAGAATTACTTTATGGTTTATCCAAAAGTTAAAGGATATCATTGTTCAGGAAAAATAGCAGGAACAAGAATAGCTGAAGATGCTGAAACTATGGATGAAATTTATTCGTCAATTACAAAACAATTAGATCTTGCAAGATTAAATCACTTAACTGATGCAATTACTCTTGAAGAAGTTTCACTAAGAATAAAAGAGAATATTCAATCAGGAGAAAATCCTCTTGAAAAACTTACAAGAGATATGGGAGGAGAAATAAAACAAAGAAAATAAAATGGAAGAAAAAGTAGTTTACAGTGCAAGAGAAAGAGTTCCAGGACAGAATAACTTCATAAGAATAAATGAGTCTGTTGCTGTTGTATTAAAAAGATTAGGATGGAAAGTTGTAAATAGCTCTTATCTTCTTTCAGAAGGTTTACCTGTAGAAGCTTACGGTTATTATAAACTTCCTGGAGTAGGTATAATAAGAACCGTTTTAGTTTACAGAAACTCTGAATATACTTTTTTTGTAAACCTTTTGGGATTTGAAGGTGCAAAACAAGAGTATCATAAGATAAAACTGTACCTTGAAGATACTTTAAAAAAGGTACTTCACTAATTTTAATTAAAATCTCTAATAAATAAAATGGAAAACTGGGATCAATCAGATATAGGTAAAATAATTAATTATAGAAAGAAAGTTAATGACGATTTAGATTCAAAAGAGACATTTGCTATATGCAGAACTTATCCTAAATCAGATTTCTTAGGAGTAATAGATTATCCAATAGAATTAAGTTCAAGATATCAAGTAATTAAGGTTCTAAGAAATAGAGAAAAATTTAATGAATCTGCTCTTGAATATCCAGGAGATTGGCATTTTAACGGGGAAGTTTCAAAGGAAGAATTGAGTGTTTTAGAGAAAATATCAAGTGAATTTTAATTAAAATAATCTATTTGTGATTTGAATATAATTTTTTGAAATTAGTTATTGGGATAAATTACACTTTAATAGGGTTCATTAATAATTAATTATTAGCAATTTTAGTTTAGAAGTAATAAAATATATTTCTCTCAAAGATACATATTGAACTCTAAATAAAGTTCAATTCTGTTATATACATCTCTTGTATTATCTTTCTGTTTTTAGTTTTCCACTTTTCTAAAAATTCCTTCAAGGTATTATTCATACTTTCTTTAGCGTAAAGTCTTCCTGATTTTTCATAAACTGTTTTGTGCTCTTTTTTAAATTCTTCACAGTTTTTATTGTCGTCTTTATATGGCCCAGAGTAAATTATCTCCTTTCTTTTTTCTGCAACAAAAAAGGATTTTGCTGATTTTCCATTATTATATTCAAAACCTTTGTTTTTTACAACAAAGAATCTGTTTATTTCTTTTTCAAGGTAATTATAAAATTTCAAAAGTTTGCTTCCAGCAATATCTCCTTCTGGTTTATCCGTTTTAGCTTCAATTAAAATAAACTCTTTTTTATTTTTCAAGGAGTTTTCCTTTATCTTATTAATATCTGCTTTTTCAATCTCAAAACTTTTTATAGAGGGTTTTTTAATAAATACAATGCAAGATTCTTTAAATCTTTCAAATGTTTCCTGGCTTAATGCGGCTAAAACATTTCTTTGCTTGTATGTGGGATCAATGATTATAATTGGTGAATTTAATTTTGAGCTGTTTAAATCCATTAAAATCTCCTTTTTATTTTTGAACTGCTTTTCTATATCTATTATCAATTTTTCTTTACCAACTTTAGACATTGCATTTACAAATTTTTCAAATCCTTTATAATAATAGATTAATAATTCTAGAGAATATCCAGAGAAACCATGTATATATGATTCAGCCCCATAACATTTATTAGCATAGCAGAAAGCTTTTGCTATTTTTATCTCATTTAATATTTTTTTATCTTTTATTTTCTTGTTTATATATTTAACATGAAGATAAGATAAATCTGTTATATTCTCATATTCCTTGGGGTTATTTATTTTTCTTACAGGAATTAATTCTATAAAGAAATTATCTCCATAATTTATCCTGAAATAATCTCTTGAACCATGAATGACAGAATGTTCTTTTAATCCATTAAGAAGTTTTTTTGTTAATTCTGAAAGTTCTTCATTTTTGTACTTCTTGTCGTATCTTATGAAAACATCGACGTCATATTTGTCTTTTTTTATGACTGTTCCTTTTGCAAAGCTTCCACCCACAAATATCTCTGCATCTATCTTTAATTTTTTTATATTCTTATTTAATGCTTCACAGAAAGAATCGACATTCTTTTTTATTTCTTTTAATTCATTCTCAGAAGGATTGCACCTCTCTAGAACCTCTTTAAGAATTTTTTCGTTTTTTTTCATTAGGATCTTTTATCTCCTTTAACTCCTTAACACTCCTTTGTAATGTGGATGCCAAGTCAATAATATATTTTCCTTCTTCAAGTTTGTAAATTAAGGGTCTTTTTTTGTTGAAAACATTAACAATATCTATTTCAAATTTGCCATCTCCTAAGACTCTTACAGATTCCAAATCAAGTATAACAGGAGTTTCTTCATCAACAACACCTACAATTTCTCTTATATCCTTTTCTATTATTGTTTTTTCTTTTTCAGGTATTTCAATTATTCTGTTTTTTATTTGCTCAAGCTGTTCCTGTTTAACATAAAAAAAGAATTTTCCCCCACAGTTTGCACATCCGTCTAATAATTCTTTACTTCCCAAAGGTATTATCTTGGAACACTTAACACATTGATGAGGCATAGAACATAAAATTTACTTAAGTTTATAAAAGGTCTAGCCTTTGTGGTATACGTTTTTGGCCTTTTTTACCTGGTGCTTGAAAAGGATTATATTTCTTGGGTTTCAGGCATTCCTGTATATTTTGTAACGAGCATCGCA
>DAHVOT010000053.1 GCA_027318675.1 archaeon
TTAACTCCAATAAAAGAAGAATTTCATAAAAAGCACAATGCTTCAAGATATTACATAAACGAGCTGGAAAAGACAGCTATTCAAGTGTAAAAAAGTTCCAAAAAAATAAAAATGTCAACACTAATAAACAAAACACAAGAAATAACAGAAGAACTAAAAAGACAAAATAAAATACAGGATGTAGATTATAAGATTCTTGAAAACATAGATAATCTCAACAAAGAAATAAATAGAGATTACATAACTAAAGCTAATCGCTCTTGGATAAATTCAGAAAATTGTTATGTTTATCAAAACTTAAATTAAAATGTCAAAATTAATCAGCCCAGCAGAAAAAATGTTAAAAAAAGCAATTAAAGATGGGGAAGTAGAAGTATTAGATGAAACAGAATATAATAATATATGGGATAAAGTTGAAGAAGATATGGAAAATTACAAGATAAGGGATAATTATAGAAAAGGAACCTCCTTAATTGAACCAAATAAAATACTCCTTTATCAAAATTCCACCCGATTATGAAATTTTTACAAAAAATTTCCAAAAAACTTTCACTCCTATAAAACAGCAAAAAGTATATAAATACTTTATACCTTGTAAATTACACTTCTAAACTGAGCAATTTGAACAGGAGGGGAAAGTCTAATAAGTTAATGGAAGAAATCATCCAAGAAAAAATAAGCGCCGATCATCTTTTATATGTAAGTTTGAAATACACGAAAACCTGTGATGTAATCAAAAATCTTATTCTTAGATGGAGAAAAATGATTGAAACAAGTATTGAGGAAATATTAAAGAGTGCAAAGAAAAAGAAAAAAATAAGTTCAATACCTTCAAATCCTCTCGGAAAAATAGAAGAGATAAAAAAACTCTTCAAAAAAGACAAGAATTTCCTAGAAGTGATTGAAATGTATGAAATGTTCAGAAAAATAGAAGAACTAAGAACTGAAAGAATCGGGGAGTTCAGAAAAAACGTTGCATTAAGGATTTTCTATCAAGGCAAAGAGATAAATGTAGATTTAGAAAAACTAAAAGAATACGCCGATAAGCTGGAAAAGTTTATAAGCACTACAAAACAATTTCTTCTATCAAAATAAGCCCAAAAGCTTAGACAAGGTTACAAAATGAACAAAATAATTGTAGTAACTTCAGGAAAAGGAGGCGTAGGAAAAACAACAACTGCTATTAACTTAGGTGCAGCCATGAATTACTTTGGAAAAGATGTTCTTATAATTGATGGAAATCTTTCAACACCAAATGTAGGAATACACTTAAATTCTCCAGAAGTTCCAATAAATCTCAATCATGTTTTAAAAGGCAAAGCTGAAGCTAAAGAAGCAGTATATGAACATGAATCAGGATTAAAAGTAATGCCTTCTTCTTTATCTATAAAAGAATTGAAAAAAGTAAAACCAGAAAAAATATCTTATTTCAAAAAAGAATTCCAAGAACTGTCTGAATATGTTATAGTAGATAGTTCAGCAGGACTAGGAGATGAATCTCTTGCAGCTATGGATTTAGCAGATGAATTAATAATTATAACTAATGCTGAAATGCCTGCAATAACTGATGCACTTAAAACAATCAAGATGGCAGAACAAATGAAAAAGCCAGTAATGGGAGTAATAGTAACAAGAGTAAGGAAAGATAATATAGAAATGACTCCTGAAGCAGTAAAAGATATGCTTGAATCACCTATTTTAGGAATGATTCCTGAAGATATAAATGTTAAAAGAGCACTCAATAAAAAAGATGCAGTTGTTCACACTCATCCAAGATCAGATGTTTCCAGAGCATACAAAGAAATTGCTGCAAGAATTGTTGATGTAGAATATAATTCAAAGAAAGATAGGCTTCCTTTCTGGAAAAGAGTTATGAAAAAAGATGGAACTAATTTCTGGAAAAGAACAATGAAAAAGAACATTTAATTTTTCTGAAAATTAAATGTTTTATAAATCTCATTAAATTATCTTATCAAAATATATAATTATCCTCTTATTATACAACATAGAACTCTTCCTTATAACTAAATCCCTCTTCTATAATATAGCTTAACTTATCTTACATCCATTAGCAATATTCTTTTCAGGACAAACCAAAACAACTTCAGAATGATCCTCAGAAACAGCAGCCAATAACATTCCCTGACTTTCAATACCCTTCATTAGTCTAGGTTTAAGATTAACAAAAACAGCAATCTTTTTTCCAACAAGTTCTTCTTTTGAATAATATTCTTTAATTCCTGCACATATAGTTCTCTCACCAATTTCTTTTCCAACATCAAGAGTTAATTTATACAATTTATCAGCACCAGGGATATCTTCAACTTTCTTTATCTGAGCTACTCGTAAATCAATAACCTGCCATTCATTGAATTCAACAATTCCCTCTACCATTTTATATTAATAATACTCATAAATAACAGATAATCAAACTTTAAAAAATTTTAGATAATTAAGAATAATTCAAACAATGAAATTAAATGCATCTCTGTCCTGCAGCAGTGTATGTTGCATCTGTATATGTCCCACTTGCTCTACAATGGCAAGTTATTTCATCTGAAACTTCACAAATTCCTCCAGTTGTAGATCCCCAAGTTACAGTAGTACCAACACAACTTGCTTGATTAGAAGATCTTCCATCACAAGGATACATCCCCAAATCAGACTGACACGCAGCAATACAACGACTAGCCCTCGTTGAAGAGGGAATTGAGAAACAATCTTCTGAAGAAGATAAAGGAATGCTTGTCTCATCTGCCTCAGAGCAAGATAAAATTTCAGTACTACATGTAGCAGGAGCATTATAACACAATCCACTTGTTGTTATTGTAAATCTCGAATCAGTTTCATCATCTACTCCACAAGCCCAAACTCCCCCAGATAATTTCATTACTTGTCCAGCAACACATCCAGCTGGAACTTGAAGTTCATTAAGAGTATGCCCCATAACTGAAGGATTACTAGGTGCATAATTCCAAGCATAAACGCCCACCCCTAATAATGCAATAGAAAGAATAATCATTAATGTATAAGCAAGTTTGTTTGAAATATTAAATTTCTTCAACCCCTTTTTCTTAACCATATAGAAGATAAATAAATTGTATTTAAATACTTTTTGGAATAATATCAAATAATAAATTTTTAAAAATAAATTAAGGTTAAAGAAAAATTAAAATTAGTTTTATTCGCTCATATCTGAATATCCGCATGCAGAAGTTGCATCAGTTGGACAAACTGAAGCATATCTAACTTGTGAAACATCACCTGAAGTACACTCTGTTTGTAAAACAGGATTAGCATAAGTCTGCCATTCTTCAGTAGGATACATCGCCATCCCATCTAAACGATAAGGACATAATTCAGTTGAACAATCATTAATGTCAGAGCAAGTATCAATATAATAACAATCTTCTGTAAGTGAAGGATATGAAATAAAGTCAGGACTCCAACCTTTCCAATTACATGAAAAACCCACAGGTCCACAAGTCCAAAGCCTAGTAGTTGCATCGTATTTAAGTGTATCTCTATAACCTGTGCAAGTTGGAGGAAGATTTGCTGTATAAACCCATGCACCGCTTGAAAAAGCTACAAATCCTGAACCACTTGGAGGTTGTAATTCTCCCATAGTATGCCCCATAACTGAAGGAGGCCCAGGATAATTAAAAGCATAAACACCCACTCCAAAGAGAATTATTGCAATTAAAAATAAGACAGAATAAAAAATTCTATTTGATATATTTATCTCTATTTTATCTGCCTCTTTTTTGTTTCTCATTTTATTCTTACTATTTTATAATATTTAAATTTATTCTTTATTTAATTCAAATAACTCACACAACCAAAAGTTCTAGTTGTAGCATCGTATTGAAGAAAAGTCCATCCCTCGCACAGGACAGGTAAATTTGTAGTACTTATCCAAGTTCCTCCTGAAAATATCAACATTCCAGTTCCACTTAGAGGTTGTAATTCTCCCATAGTATGCCCCATAACTGAAGGAGGCCCAGGATAATTAAAAGCATAAACTCCTACACCCAAACATAAAATTCCCAAAACAATTGCAAAAATATAAATTGATTTTTTTGTTAAAGTTATCTTCACCATCTTCAAAAAATACAAGCGACTCATATTTAAATAG
>DAHVOT010000054.1 GCA_027318675.1 archaeon
TGGAACATTAAATTGTGGAATTTGTTCAACAGGATATACTTGTCAAATTAGTAATGGAACTTGTATGAAAGATTGTGCTCCTACAACATGTTTAGCATTAGGAAGAACTTGTGGAACAGTAAGTAATGGATGTGGTGGAACATTAAATTGTGGAACTTGTTCAACTGGATATACTTGTGCAGTGAATGGAACATGCATGAAAGATGTTGTAATATCTTGCAATGGTGTAACATGTAAGTCTGGAGAATATTGTTCTAATGGAGTTTGTTTATTGAATGTAACTGGTAAAACTTATTTTGTTGCTACAAATGGAAATGACGCTTCTTCTGGAAATTTTACAAATCCTTGGAAAACATGGCAGAAAGCTTTCAATACTGCAGATGCAGGAGATATTGTTTATTTCAGAGGAGGAGTTTGGTATCCTACAGAATCTTTGATTATTGCCCCAAGGGAACTTCCTGGAGAATGGGGAGGACCATACTATGGCAATATGGGAACAGCTGAAAATCCAATTAGATATTATAATTATCCTGGAGAAACACCTATTATAGATGGAAGAAACCACATTTCAGAGAATTATCCTTCAGTGATGTACTTCTTTGGTGCAGCATACGTAGAGTTTAAAGGAATAACTGTAAGAAATCTTCCTCAGCAACCTACTAGTTGGATGGCTATTGGAATAGGATGTTCTTGTTGTTCTAATTTCAAATTTGAAAATATGATTGTTCACGACATTGGTGGAAGAGGATATTCTTGGTTTTCTTGTATGGGTTATTATGGAATTACAGAAGATACTAATATTTGGATAAATTCTGATACATATAATTGTAAAGATCCATATAGCCCAGAACCTGGAAACGGAGGAGATTGTTTCAAAATAGTAAATGAAGCTGGAGCATATTCAATCTTCCAAGGATGTAGAGCTTGGAATTGTTCTGATGATGGATATGATTTAAGCGGCCCAAATACAGTTATAGTAAATAACAGTTGGTCATTCCTTAATGGATTTCCTGGCGCTCTTGATGGAAACGGATTTAAATCAGGAGGAGTAAATGTTGAAGTGTCTTATCCAACAAGAATAATTACAAACAATATTGCTGCAAATAATACTGGATATGGTTATTTTGATTTAGAATATGATGATCTTCATAGAAATAATGCAAGAATTTATAATAATTTATTTTACAGTTCAGGTACTGGAATATTGATTAGCGATAATCCTAATTATGATAGAACGTTAAGTGTATATAGAAATAATATAGTTTATATTGCTCGCAATCTTGATTCTACAAATAGACCCTCAATAATAGATGCACCTTTTTATTATACTGAAAGCAACAATAATTGGGACATGGTGGATATGGGTTCATCATCTTGGTGGGATTATGCAGATGATATAACTGTTACAAATTCTGATTTTGTAAGTTTAGATGTTTATCAACTTATGAGACCTAGAAAAGCTGATGGAAGTTTGCCTGATGTTGAATTTGGACGTTTGACTCAAGGAAGTGATTTAATTGATGCTGGAACTCAAATACCCTCAGGAGATAATTCTGGAATTGTATTATCTTATTCTGGGAGCGCTCCAGACTTGGGTCCTTTTGAAAGTAATTATTAAAAATATTATTTGTGTACATTTAATTAGTTTTTTAAACATCTCATTAATGTATATATTATGCAAAAAAACGGGGAGTTGTCAAGAACAGGAATTAATATTTTGTTGATTGTCTTGATAATTGCTGTAATAGGAATTATATGGTTTGTTATTAAAGGAGGGATAGACAATGAAAATCAAGAAGCATTTAATAATTCAGAAAATTCTGAAAACTCAAATAATATCTTTTCTGGGAAAACAGAGGCAATAATTGCAGACCATAATGCTGCAAGAGATTTTGATAAAATACCTAGATGTTGGATTGAAGAAGCTAAAAAACAATTAAGAGTTGCTTATCAACATACATCCCATGGCTCTCAAATTTCTTCAGGAATAGAATATCTGAAGAACAATGTTGATTCTTCACTTTATGCATCTGGAAGTTCTGGAGTAAATGAATTATATTTTGCAGACTATGCAATGGGCGGAGGAGATTTAGGAGGAGACTGGGCACCACCTACAAGAGATTATTTAGATGAAAATTCTGAAACAAATACAATTATGTGGTCTTGGTGTGGACAAGTAAGTGGATATAACACTTATGAATCTATGAGTAATCATTATCTTGAACCTGCAGAAGAAATAGTTCTAAACTACGACATAAATTTTGTTTATATGACTGGGCATCTTGAAGGAACTGGACCAGAAGGAGATGCTTATACTGCTAATAATATTATAAGGCAACATGTTAAAGATGTAAACGGG
This sequence comes from archaeon, assembly GCA_027318675.1. Classification (GTDB taxonomy): domain Archaea; phylum Nanobdellota; class Nanobdellia; order Pacearchaeales; family GW2011-AR1; genus MWBV01. Next base: position 2,360 of record DAHVOT010000054.1, read on the forward strand.
ATATTATTTGATTTTGCAGATATAGAAAGTTATGACCCTGAAGGTAAGTATTATCCTAATGGAAGTGATGCTTGTGAATGGTGTGAAGATTGGTGTGAAAAACACTCTTCAGATTGTCTAAATCTCCCTGAATGTGCTCACTCTCATGGATTTAATTGTGTTCAAAAAGGAAAAGCGTTCTGGTGGATGATGGCTAGAATGGCTGGATGGGATGGAACTTCTTCTGATAAATGTCCTTAAAGATTGAATTAAAAATATATTTAAACAATATTATTTTTATTTGAAGGATTAGAGTATTTAAAAGATGGATGATAAAGGTATGTCTAGGAGTATGAAAAGCATTTGGTTAACTATAGCAATTGTAATTAGTTTATTTACTTTGGGAGTAATACTGATATTTGCATTGAATATTGGTTCTGAAGCCAATGGATTAAGTAAACTTGGTTCAGATTTTAGTATAATAAATGCACAAAAAATAAATTACGAAGATATAAATGTTACACTTAAAAAAACTTCTTATGAAGAGAATATTGAAAATATTAAATTTATTTTTTATGATAATAATGAGAGTATAATAAAAGAGTATGTATATTCTATGGAAGAAATACAAAAAAATGCTCTTAGGACTTCTTTTTACATTGAAAATACTTCAAGAGTTAAAAAAGTTTCAGTTTATACTGTTAAAAAATTAAAATCAAATAGTGAAGATATTCAAAAATTTCAAGATGTTTATGAAATAAAATTTAATGGAACAATATTTTATCCTGTAGAAGATGAAACAGGATATTCAAGAGAAAAGATAATCAATTGTGTTTATGCTTCAGACTGTAAAGATAATAATCCTTGCACTGTAGGTTCATGCTCTAATGGATTATGCTCTTATCCATTAATACCTGGATGTGAATTTTGTGGTTCTGATTTAGAATGTCAAGATAATAATTCCTGCACTAAAGATTCATGTTTTAATAGAAAATGTAATTATACACTAATAGATGCTTGTGAACAATGTAATTCTAAACTAGATTGTGAAGACAATAATCCTTGTACTGAAAATCATTGTGTTGATAAAAAGTGCGAATATACAAATATAAGTGAATGTGAATCCTGCTCTTCAAAGTCAGACTGTGAAGATGATAATCCTTGCACAGAAAATGTTTGTTCTAAAAACAAATGTACTTATCTTTCAATACCTGGATGTATTTCTTGTTCTAAAAATTCTGAATGTGGAGAAGGAAAAGTTTGTTCTGGGAATATATGTGTCGTAGCAGAAGTAAATTCTATGAATGAAACAGAATAATTTTAACTTATTAATCTGTCTTAAGAATTAATCTCATTAAACTGATTATAACTCCAATAAGTGTTGTTGCAATAACAATCCATCCAAATATCTTCATTACAATATCTGGAATAAATCTTATTTTTAAAACTCCATCAATCATCCCAAATGCAACAGCTAAAGAAACAACTACTCCTGTTAACCACCCTATAAATCCAAAGAATTTACTAAAAAAACTTTTTTTTGCCATTTTTACCTCTTTTGATGATGTATTATAATTATGAATAACAGTTTAAAATTGTTTTTATTGAAAATCTTTAAACTTTTCTTTGAACTCAAAAATATACTCTTCCATCTCTTCCATTTTTCCTCTTAAGCTTTCAACAGAATATTCTACTGCCAGATTTTGAAATACTTTTGAGGCTGTTTCAGGGTCGCTATAAATACCAATGGTTTTTAAAAACCAATTATCATTTGAACC
>DAHVOT010000055.1 GCA_027318675.1 archaeon
TTTCAAACCAATTATTTGAAGTTGTTAATACCCCAGAACAGCTTGTAAAAATTCCAATACCAAGACTAGAAAAAATTATTTTCTCATCAGGACATTACAAAAAGAAAGCACGAGTCTTACAATCAGTTTCAAATGAATTAATAACAAGATTCAACTCTCAAGTCCCAGATAAAAAAGAGGATCTCTTAAGCATAAAAGGAATTGGACCAAAAACAGCAAACATTGTTTTGGCATTTGCATTTAACCAACCAGTTATTCCGGTTGATACTCATGTTCACAGAATACCTAATAGACTTGGTTGGGTTCAAACAAAAAAACCAGAACAGACAGAACAAGAATTAATGAAAATACTACCTAAAATTTACTGGGCAGATGTTAATGCTATATTTGTTCAGTTTGGAAGAGATATTTGCCAACCTGTTTCTCCAAAATGCTCTACTTGCCCTATAAACAAATATTGTAAAAAAATAGGTGTTGAAAGAAGTAGATAAAATATTTCAATAATCTTTAAAACCATTGAAAAACATGAATATTTATGCTTGAACAAAAAATAAGAGAAATAGAAGAAGTTGTTGAAGAAAAAAAAGAAGCCATAAGAAAAGATATAAACATAAAAGAAAAAAAGATTGATTTTGTAAAACACATTTTTTATGAAAATTACAGAATTATGGCAGATTATGTTAAAAAAGAAAATGTTTCAATAAAAGATGCATATAATGATTTAACAACAGTGATAAACAACTTATCAACACCTTTACACATAAAAGCAAATGATGGAAAAACATTAACTTTAAATGAAGTGAATGAACTGTTTCCTGTTAAATTAGGATATTATAGATTACCAGATGATCTTGATATAAATACTAAAGAACCTTTTGAACAATGTTCATTACAAATAACTCCCAAGGGAGAAAAAATTTACTCTGAATATAGTAATTTAAAATAAAATAATTCTCTTACAAAACCTTTATAAATAGTTTTTATCTTTTCTCATTTATGAAACGATCAAGTAGAAGATGGAAAAAAGATGGCCAAATGAGATGGAAATGGCAAAGAAAAAGGCTAAAGAAAGAAAAGCACAAGCGTAAGCTTAAGAGAGGCTAATTCTAAATAGAATCACATTAAAATTCTATATACAAATGTAAGTATACCTAATAAGAACAAGATTATCCCAGATATTTTATTTAATCTTTTTTCACTCACTAAATTAGCTAATCTTGAAGAAAACAAAGCTCCTAAAATTCCTCCAACAACTGCAAATATTAAAAGCTCCCAGTGAAATCCCATTGCATTTATACGTGGAATATGGGCAATTGAACCAAAAAGAGCTATAAAAAACATAACAAAAATTGAAGTTCCAATAGCATGATGAGTTTCAAAATTCAAAAAGAAAACCAAAAGCAAGAATATCGCTATTCCTCCTGCACCTCCGAATGCCCCTCCAAGTAATCCAACAAAAAATGCTAAAATAATTCCTATAATAAACTTGGTTTTAGAATAGTCTTTTCTACTGTAAACTTCTTTAGGTCCAACTTTCCTTTTATAAATCAAAATACCTGTAAAAGCAGTAAGCAATGAACTTATCCATAAAAGATTAGTATTTGGGAGAAATTTAGAGAAATAACTCCCTAAAATTGCTCCAACAACTGCTGGAATTGCAAGATAAAAGCCAGTTTTAAAATCAATATTCTTAAACTTCCTGTAAACAAATATTGCAAGTAATGAGACAAAAGCATCAACAGCCAAACTTACACCTATTAAAGCAAAAATACTATAATTAAGAAAGAGTAAAACAAAGGGAATAAACACTACAATTGCTGAAGCTCCAACTAAACCAGTTATAACTCCTGTAACAAAACCTGCTAAAAGGAAGATTAAATATGATATTGTCACCACAATTAGTATTATGAAAAAGGCTTCTTAAATTTAATCAAATTAATAATAATTCTAAAGAATACATGAATATTTTAGCACAATAACCTTTATTAACCAACAATATTTTTTCAATTAATGGTGAGCTCTATTTGGACAGAGAAATATAGGCCTTCAAGATTTTATGAACTTGTTGGCCAAAATGACATAGTAAAGAGGGTTGAAGGACTCACAAATTCTATGAATATTCCTCATTTGCTATTTGCAGGACCTGCAGGAACAGGTAAATCCAGCCTTGCATTAATAATTGTAAAAGAATTGTATGGTTCAAACTGGAAAGAAAACTACCTAGAACTTAATGCTTCTGATGAAAGAGGTATAAACATAGTAAGAGAAAAAGTAAAGAACTTTGCAAGAACAAAGTCAATTGGAAATGTTCCATTCAAAATAATCTTTCTTGATGAAGCAGATGCTTTAACACCTGAAGCCCAACAAGCATTAAGAAGAACAATGGAAAACTATTCTTCTACATGTAGATTTATACTCTCCTGCAACTACAGTTCAAAAATAATAGATCCTATCCAATCTCGTTGTAGTATTTTCAGATTTAAACTTTTAGAGAAAAAAGACATTGAAAAATATATCTTAGACATTTCAAAAAGAGAAAATTTAACAATAAAACCAGAAGCAATAGAAATCTTATACGAAGGAAGCGAAGGAGATTGTAGACGTGCAACAAACCTTCTTCAGGCAACAGCCTCAATCTCTCCAAATATAACTCCTGAATTAGTTTCAACAATAATTTCAAATGCTAAACCTAAAGATATCAAAGTTGTATTGGATTATGCTCTTGCAGGAGACTTTCAAAGAGCAAGAGAAAAACTGCTTGATGTTATGCTCAAAGAATCAATTTCTGGACAAGATGTAATAAAAGCTATACAAAAAGAAATCTGGAATTTACCTGTTGAACCAGAATTAAAAGTTCGCTTAACAGAAAAAACAGGAGAATCAGAATTCAGAATTGTTGAAGGAAGTGATCCATTTATACAACTTCAAGCTCTTCTTGCAAGTTTTGTACTTGCAGGTTTAGGCAAGGAGTAAAAATGGAATTAAAAGATAAGATTTATTTTACAACACTAAGAGAGTATAAGCCAAAATATACAAAAAAGATAATTTACCCTGAGATTCTTACTGAAATAAATTACCTTTCAGAAAAATTAAAAAACACTGCTAAAGATGCTCTTTGTGAATTAATCTCACCAAAAATAGCTAGAAAAGAAATATCTGATATCTTAGATAATATAAAAGATTTGAAAAAAGAGGGAAGAAAAAATGTCAGAAAACCTTGAAGTAGAAATTAGAGCATTTATCTCTAAGGAAAAATATGAAGAACTTATAAAATTTTTTAATGAAAATTCTGAATTAGTAAAAGAAGATTTTCAGGAAACTCATTATTTTGATTGTGAACAGGATTTGAGAATTCAAAAAAACAATAAGGGATCAAAAATATGGCTCAAAAAAGGGAAAATACACGATGATGCAAGAGAAGAGATTGAGATTTTTACAGAAGAAAAAAGCTTTGACGAATTAGGGAAATTATTTAATGAACTAGGATATAATATTGAAATAAAGTGGTTAAGAGAAAGAAAGCAATATAACTGGAAGAACATAAAAGTATGTCTAGATTATACTCAAGGATATGGATATATAATTGAACTTGAAAAAAAGACAGATGAAAAACATAAGGAAGAAATTTTAGCTGAATTAAAAGAAAAATTAAATGAATTGAATATACCCTTAACTTCAAAAGAGGAATTCAATGAGAGATATGAATATTACAAACAGAACTGGAGGAGATTAATTGCTTAAAATGTCACCATGGGTTGAAAAATACAGGCCAAAAAAGTTTCAGGATATAAAAGGACAAAATGAAGTAATTGAAAAAGTAAGAAAATTCTTAGAGGAATTCCCAGAAAAAGGTTCTAAAAAAGCTATTGTTCTTCACGGCCCTCCTGGAACAGGTAAAACGACAATTGCCCATGTAATTGGAAAAGAAACAAATTCTGAAGTTTTTGAATTAAATGCTTCTGATTTACGTGATAAAAA
>DAHVOT010000056.1 GCA_027318675.1 archaeon
GACGTGAAGAGAAAAAAAGAAAAAGAAAGTTAGATTAAAAATTCAATCAATAATTCTTCTGTCAAATTTCAAATTAAATAAGCACGGGGTGGGAGTCGAACCCACGAAAATTCGCTCTGCAGGCGAACGCAGTACCGTTGTGCCACCCGTGCATAAAAACCTAAAGGGTTTATGCCCGAGACAGGATTTGAACCTGCGACCTACTACTTAGAAGGCAGTCGCTCTATCCAGACTGAGCTACCCGGGCAAGATAACCTAACTACTAATAATTTATTCATCTAACTATTTAAAAGGTTTTGTTTTAAGATTTAAACCTCAAGAAAAATTAAATTTCAAAAGTACTAAAATCCTCTGCAATAACAACATTCTTGAACTCTTTTTTTGCATCATCCAAAAGCTCCTTAAGCTTATTATCATATCTTTGGGAAATATGTGTAAGAACAAGTTTCTTAACTTTAGCAGATTTAGCTATCTGTCCATCTTGTCTTGCTGTTAAATGCATATGTTCTTTTGCTTCTTTAGAATTTTCTGAACTAAAACTTGCATCACAAATTAACAAATCAGCACCTTTAACAAATCTCGCAATTTTATTATTGAGAACCGTATCTAAAACAAAAGAAATTTTCTTTCCTTCTTCAAGATAAACTAACTCTTTAGCCTTATACTTTTTACCTTCATAGACAATATCTTTCCCTTGTTTAAGATTTTTTAATAATGGGCCTTCAGGAATTTTATATTTTTTTAATTTCAATTTATCTATTCTTGATTTAGATTTAATAACAAAATTATATGCATTTGTAGGTATTCCATGTTGCATACTCTCAGATTCCAAATAAAAATCCTCATTCTCATAAAATTTGCCTGAAACCTCTTCTATCTTTATCTTAAACCCATTTTTCAAATGTTCTATATCAATAAACTCTTCAATTATCTTCTTAGCCCCTTTTGGACAATATATTCTCAAATATTTGTTATATCCGCTAAAATTAAGTGTAGAAAGCAGCCCAGGAAGCCCAAAAGTATGGTCTCCATGGATGTGAGTTATCAAAATTGTAGTTAATTTACAAGGATTCAATTGAGCCTTTCTAAACTGCATTTGAGTCCCTTCTCCACAATCTACAAGTATATTTTCATCTTTATAAGTAATCAAAATTGCAGTATGATTTCTTTTTGCACTAGGTATCTGCGCAGAGGTACCTAAAAAAGTTACTTTTATCTTTGACGCCATTAATTTATATGTAAAAATAAGTTTAAATAATTATCAATTATAAAATAAATAAAAAAGCTCCAGCTAAAAGAAATACGCCGAGAAAACGCCCAGCGAAAACAAAATCAACGCTCAACTTTGGAAGTCTAAGTTTAATCTTTTTTCAATGCAGTTGAAGCAGGAGAGATATATATTATTGTATCTCCTCTAAGAAAAGTCAATCCAAGACTCTTCTTTAATTCTCCATCTTGCATTTCTTTCACATTATCTAAAACTAGATTAATGTGGATATCAAAAGCCAATAAAGTACCTACAAAATACTTCTCGCCTTTCAAATGCACCAAGACTTCTTTACCTTTAGAAGTGTTCAATAAATCCAAAGGTCTTTCAATTCCATTAGCCATAATCAAAATATAATAAAATCGTTTTTAAACTTTTCTCATCAATGTAAAATTCAAATTGCTCTTTTTTAAAAATAAATTTTATAAAAAGGTTTATAAACAAAAAATCAACTATCATACTATGAAACTCGGAAGAAAAATAACTGGTGGAAGATATATAAAAAGAATGAAAAAGAAAAAACATTCTTTACCAGGACAAAAAAGAACAGTAAAACTAGCTGCAGATGAAAAAAGAAAAACCAAAAGAACAAGAGGCGGAAATAATAAAAGTTATTTACTCAAAGGAAAATTTGTAAACATACAAGAAAAAGGTAAAAAAGCTAAAAAGGTTGAAATAAAAAATGTTCTTGAAACTCCTTCAAACAAATTCTTAGCTAGACAAAATGTTCTTACTAAAGGGACAATAGTCCAAACTGAATTAGGAAAAGTAAGAATAACCAACAGGCCTTCTCAAGAAGCCATGATTAATGGTGTTTTAGTTGAATAAAACCCCACATTTTAATAAGAAACCCTTAAAAACCCTTCTAAAATTTCCTTGTAAAATAACCGAAAGCTTTATAAATGGGAAAACTTTATAAACCCTATTATTAAACCTGGAAAATAGTAAAAATAATTATGGCTGGAATAAGAAAATGTCCTGAATGCGGAAGCATCAACTTAACCTATGATTCTCATCTTGGAGAAATAATTTGTAATGATTGTGGATTAGTTGTTGAAGAAAAGATGGTAGATACTGGGATGGATCTATCAGGTAAATTTGACAAAAGTGAAAAAAAAGGAAGAGGAGGAGCTCCAATTTCTATACAAAAATTCGATAAAGGACTTACAACAAATGTAGGAGAAATCTCAGATATATATAGGCTTGAACCAAAACAAACCAGAAAATTCTTAAGATTAAAGAAATGGCAGGAAAGAGTTTCAACTTCAATTGAAAGAAATTTAAGACTTGCTATGGCTGAATTAAGAGTTATTGCATCTTACTTAAATCTTCCAAATGTTGTAAGAGATGAAGCTTCAAGAATCTATAATTATGTTCTTCAAAGAGGTTTAGTAAGAGGACGTTCTATGGAATCTGTAATTGCAGCCTGCCTTTATGCTGCCTGCCGTTCTTACAACATCCCAAGAACATTAGATGAAATGGCAACAGCTTCAGATGTTGAAAGAAAAGAAATAGGAAGAACCTACAGATTTATTATAAGAAAATTAGGAATAAAAGTGAATCAATCTTCACCAAAAGATTATGTTTCAAGATTCTCTTCTGTACTTAAATTAAGCCCTAAAACACAAAATGATGCTCTTAAAGTACTCAAACAAGCAGAAGACGTTGAATTAACATCTGGAAGAGGCCCTGCTGGAATTGCAGCTGCAGCACTTTACGTTGCTGCTTTAATGAATGATGAAAAGAAAACTCAAAGAGAAGTTGCAGACATTGCAGGAATAACAGAGGTAACAATAAGAAATAGATACAAAGAATTAATAGAAAAGCTCAAACTTGAAGATAAAATAAAACAAAAAGAATCTGAATCTAAGAAGAAAAAACAACAGGATTAAGTTTAATTGTATAAATTAAATTATATCAAAAAGTATTTTTAAATCATTAAATGAATACTATTCTAATTATATTAAGTCTAACAAACTATTGTTATCTTATTAATAATTAAACCTCTCTTATAATCTTATTATAAATACTTCTTTTATCTAAACCTTTTTATATACTCAATTTCTAAAATTTATATGCGGGGATGCCGGAGTGGTCAAACGGGCGAGATTTAGGCTCTCGTAGCTTTATGCTTACTTAGGTTCGAATCCTAATCCTCGCACTTTGTTTAAAATAAAATTAATCACTGCAAATTATATACACTCAACAAATCAAAATATTTCTCTTTCACATTCTCAACATAATTATCATCTCCAGTACATCCCCATCCATTATATCCTCTTAATGCAGCTTCCCATCCAGAATACGTTTCAATAACTGGAGGACAATTAAAAGTTAGACCCTCTTTATATGTACTATACTTTAACCTTAGATGCTGCGCACCAACCCGTATGTTTAATTCTTCATCTTGTAATAATATGCTTTTACAAGAATCTTTATCTGCAGGAAGACCATAACTTCCACAATTACCAAGATTTATTTGCATAAGTCCAATATCGTTTCCATCAGGAGATACAACTGATTTACAAAAGCTTTCTTGAGCCA
>DAHVOT010000057.1 GCA_027318675.1 archaeon
TATCCTCATTAATTGTAGATATTGAAGAATATGCTTTGTAAATTTGACAAATTTCTCCATGCGGACAAACTAAATCTTTCTCGCTTTTCATCTCACTCCTCTTTATCACTCACGCCCCCAGCATTAACATAGTAAATACATTCATTGTCTGGAAGATTTGGGCTATCAATAAGTTTAGCTACTCTTGAACCTTGTTTTCCTCTTCTTAAATATAATCTGTAAGTTGAAGCATGTCCAACAATATTTCCTCCAATAGCAGTTGTTGGATCCCCAAACATCTGCGCAGGGTTTGCCATGACCTGATTTGTAACATATACAGCTAAATTATAAGTCTCAGCTAACTTCATTAAATCATGTAAATATCTGTTTAGTTTCTGTTGCCTATCTGCTAATTGTCCTCTTCCTGAAAATTCTGCTCTGAAATGAGCTGTTAAAGAGTCTATAATCAAAAGTTTTATTGGTTCTCCTGCCTTTACCATCTCATTTATCTTCTCCAAAAGAAGCATTTGATGATCTGAATTAAATGCTCTTGCAACAAAGATATTCTTCAGGACTTTCTCTGGATTTGCACCAATACCTTCAGAAATTTGTTTTATTCTACCTGGTCTGAAAGTTCCTTCTGTATCTATAAAAACACATTTACCATTAGCACCCCCTTGCTCAACTGGCAACTGAACTCTGACTGCCAAAGTCAACCCCAGCTGAGTCTTTCCAGAACCATAAGCACCAAAAGCTTCTGTGATGGCTCTGCTTTCAATTCCTCTTCCTCCCAAAAGTTCATCAAAATTTTTACTTCCTGTAGTAATATAAGAAACATTAGACCTTCTCTGAGCATATTCAACTCCATCCTGAAATCCTAAGTCCAGCATCTCACGTGCAGCCTGTATAGCTTTCCTAGCAACAGCAGGGCTTACACCAGACACATCTGATATTGTGGCGGGACTTGAAACAGCTAAAGACATTAAATCAAATATTCCAGCTCCTTCGAGTTTAGCAGCAACAGCCGGCCCTATTCCTGGCAAATCCATTAAACTTAACTCTTTATCCCCTTTCTTCTTAGATTTCTTTTCTTCTTTCTCTTCCAATTCTTCAGTTTCTTTTTCTTTAGGCATGCTTAACCCCACATATTTTCTCTAATTTATTTTTTGCTTCATTGATTTTTTTATCTGAAGATGCAAAAATCAATCCGTTTAATTTAAGGTATTCTTTTGAACCTCCCAAAACAAAGTTTATATCTAAATAAAAATCCTTTTTTAAGATTATTTGATTAAGAACAATATGATCGTAATTGTTATCCATAACAGTATTTTGAAATGAATGTTTTAGATGCAATGCATCTTGACCAAGATCGTTATCAATCTTATTTAGATATTCCTCAAAGGAAAGATTATTTTGTGTTTCAATTGTGAAATACTCTCTAAAATCCATATTTACTCAAACCCCAACCAGTTTATAAAGATTATTTGTGTAATAAATATATATTAAACACTTATCACTTCTTCTCTAGATTAGCAATAAGTTCATCTAAATTAACTTCTTTTACACCATCTACTATAAATTCTTCATTGTTAAAGAAATTATTTTTTCTAACATTTCCAGAAAATATCATCTCCTTGCCCAATAACGCTTCCATTTGATAAGATAATCTCTCTTGATTTTCCAAGTCCTTAAGTCCTATTGTTGGAAGATTATCGTTAAATAAAACAGCCCTCATAGTCTCTGTTCCATCATCTAAAACCAAATTGATTAAAGCTCTTCTATCTGTTGGAACTCCCTGTGCTTTTTCTTCTTCAGTTAATTTCTTTCCTGTTTGCTTATTGACTTCAAAAAATCTTGGCTGAAACGCCTGAACAATAAAAGCTCTTACAGATAATTGATCCCCTAATTTAAAGTCCTTTATGTTTTTCTCTCTAACTACTCTATCTTTTTTTACTTCTCCGATCTCTTTTGTGCTTTTCTTGAATTCAGAAAAACTTCCAAGATGCATTTCATTCTCTCTCATAGAACCATTTGCAATATCCACAACATCTCCTTCTCCTATCTCTCCTTTCTCAAATAATGCAATATGATTAGTATCCCACAAAACAACTTTAATATTAGAGGTTTCATCTGCTAAAACAAAATTAAGGACTTTTCCTTCTTCTCCTTTTTGAGTTTTAAATGTTCTTATGGGAAAAAGTGTAACAATTTTTCCAGAAATATTTATTTTTCTCATACCTGGAAGAAGTTCTTCTATTTTAAGTTTCTCGTTTTCAAAATTTATTCCCAATTCTGCAGCAACTATCTGAGCAGCACCCTCTTGGCTTATTAAACCAGATAGTTTAGCCCTTTTAGCCTCTATCTTCCTAGTAACTTCTTCGTTACTAAGTCCAGAATGCTTTGCAATTTTATCAACAACTCTTTCATAATTTCCAAGTACCATCTTCAGAAAAAACCACTACATTTTATAAGTATTTTGATACTAAAAATAAAAACAACACTTCTCAAAATATTTATAAACCTACTCAATTAAACTAAAATATGGTAGGAATAAACGGAGTAAAATACAAGCTAATGCCAGAATCTAGAGAAGCAAATTTAAAAGAAATAGAAGAAGCTGCAAAAAAGATAGTAGAAGAATTTGGAGGAAATAACAAAGAGTACAGTATTGAAGATATAGCTTTTGGATTAAAAGCAGTAATAGTTTTCTTTTTCTACACTGACGACAAAAACATAGATGTTATGGAAGAGATGCTTTCAAAAATACCTAATGTTGCTTCAGCCCAATTAATAGATATGAGAAAGATTGCTTAAATCTACAAAAACCTTATTAATTGCTTTTTTCTTAAATGTTAATGACATCCAATGAACAACAAATAGCTGAATTGAAACAACAAATAATAAACCAGATAGAATCTAATTTTCCTGAAGATAAAAAAGAATATGCTATAACAAAGATAAAACAGATGAATGGAAGTGAATTTATTGAATTTCTAAAAAACAACAAATTAATAGAAAATAATAAAGGAGATACAGATTCAGAAAATTCCTACGAAGAACAGGAAAAAACAAACCCATTTAGATTAATTGTAAATAAAAAAATACCCTCCTATGTAATAGAAGAAACGAAATTAGCAATTGCGGCCCTAGAAATAAACCCTATTTCAAAAGCCCACACAATAATAATTCCAAAAAAACCAATTTCAAATCCACAAAAAATATCTAAGACGATTAATGCTCTTGCAAACAAAATATCAAAAAAAATATCTTTAAAATTTAAATCAAAAAATGTAATTATATCTCCTGCTTCAATACTAGGAGAAACAATAATTAATTTAGTTCCTGTTTATTCCAATGAATCACTTAATTCTCCAAGAAAAAAAGCTTCAGAACAAGAATTAGAAGAAATAAAAAATATTTTGAATGAAAAAAAATTAATAAAAAAACAACCCAAAATTGTAGAAAAGAAAATAGAAGAAAAGAGAATAATACTTCCTAAAAGAATACCTTAATGCCTTCAAACAAAAAATAAGAAATTAAAATACAAATATAACTTATTAAAAAAACAGGACTAAAAGGGATTCCTTCTCTTATCTTAACTTTTTTCTTATGTTTTCTTAAAAAATCTATCTCACTCTTGGTTAATCCCCCCCATCTTGCTTCAATTATCCTCTTTCCAATTTTTATATTAAAATAAAGCCAATCTCCCTCTGGAATAGCATATCAGGTATGCCAAGATGGTTTTTATAATAATATTCCCTGAAATATTGCATTAATCCGGTACCTGTCA
>DAHVOT010000058.1 GCA_027318675.1 archaeon
TTGTAAGAAGAATTTTAAAGAATAAGTAATTTTTATAAACTTCTTTATTCTTGATTGTTTATGAATTTTAGGCCAACAAAGTTAAAAATCTTCTTTGGAATAGTTTTTTCTTTTCTAATTTGGTTTCTTGTATTTTTTATTCTTAAAGATATTACAGATATATTACCAGAGTTTTTAGTAAATTTTGTTTATATGTATGATTCTCTTAGTTTTTTCTCTGCATCTAATTTAACTCTTTTTGTTATTCAATTTGTGGTTTTTTATTTAGTATTTAGCTTGATTCAACATAAGCACGTAAAACCAAATTAAGAATTCAATTTAATTAAAAGAATTTTTACTTTCCAAGTTTCTTCTTTATCTCTTTTCCCAAATAATATGCTGAACCGAAAAATATAACTCCAGGAAGAAAAGCGATTCCTAATGTTGGAAGTAATAAACTTGTTCCAATTGTTCCCACTGCTCCTGCTCCTATTGTCTCAAGCATTTTGACTGCACCTGAAACATTATTTTCAACATTTCTTTGAAGAGCATCTATCTGCATAATCATCTTTCCTTTTCTCAGTATTCTTACTTTTTTGTCTTCTTCCGAAACTATTACAACTAAATTATCCCCTGTTGCAGCGCTTATTGCAGCAGAGTGTCTTGTCCCGAAATTCTTGAAAACCTTAGTTGATTTTATTCTTACTCCATATGCTGTTACAAACCCTTTTTTGTTAATAATAACTGCGCCATCCATTAATGCTAGAGATTCAAGAAGCTTTGGATTATCAATTGCCTTAAATGGGGGTATTGACTGATTTACTAAAGGAGTATATTTTACTTCTCCAATTACAAATAATGCTCCTTCCCCTCTTTTTGCTATTCTTAATCCTACTTGTATAAGTGTTTCTTCTAATTTCTTAAATTCTTTAGTTGTTTTTTCTTTTTTCTCTTTCATATTAATATATATTCTAGATTGATATATAAATTTTTCTTATAGTTAGATTTAATTAAAATTTATATGTAGTATAGTAATCAAATAGTAAGTTATATAATTCAATTAAGATTGTATAATATATGAAAATTAGATTAGAGAAATATAAGCAAAAAGAATTAATTCTTTTAGCTAAGAAAAATAAGACTTGGAAAGAATTAGCCTGGTCTTTAGGTGTAAATGAAGCTTATTTATCTCGTGATTTAAAAAATGAAAAGGTTTTAATATCTTCTCAAGTGTATAATAAACTTTGTAAATTGAATGAGAAGAGATTTGATTCTTTTATTGTTGAAATTTTGGAGGATAATTGGGGGAAATCTAAGGGAGGAAAGAATTCAAACGGATCTACTAAAAAATTAAAAGCATTTGATTTTGATTTTAAATTAGCCGAATTTGTTGGAGCGGTTTTAGGTGATGGACATATTTTTTATCATAAAAGTCAAAATGTAGGGGTTTATGGCATTAGGATAGCAGGAGATATAAAATTAGATAAAGATTATCATACCAACTATCTGTTAAATTTAGGAAAAGATATTTTTGGCATTGATGGAAAAATATTATTGAGAATTAAAGAAAAGAATAGTGGGAGGTTTTTAGATTTTTATAGTAAGCATTTGGTGGAAATTTTTAAAGAAATGCTAATATTTCCAGGTAATAAAATTAAAAATCAATCTACAATACCTAAATGGATAATCTTAAATGAGACATTTTTAAAACACTGTTTGAGAGGTTTAATAGATACAGACGGCTCGATATTTAAAATGTCAAATAAGGATAATAACATTTTAAGAATAGGGTTTACGAGCCATAATTTAACTCTTTTGAATGATGTAAGAAGTTCATTCATCAGACTGGGATTTCATCCATCTAAGATAATCTCTAACAGACAAATTTTTTTGTCAAGAAAGTCAGATATTACTAAATATTTAAAAGATATAGGTTTTTCTAATAAGAGGCATTTAGATAGATTAAAAAATTTAGCTCCGTCGTCTAGCGGTCAAAGATAATGGGTTCTGGGCCCATTGACCCAGGTTCGAATCCTGGCGGGGCTATTCTTATAGAATTATTCTATCATAGATACGATTGTTCCAGGATGCCACGGATTTTCTTTTATCCAGAATATTTTATTATGATTATAAAACTTTTCAGTTCTTAAGCTATAAGGGAATGGTGGACTATACGTGTTTATATTTTTGGAATCATTATCTACAGCGTCATCCCTTTCATGTTTATTCTCTATACTCATATGTATCTGTTTAACATACGCTATATTTTTTTTGGGTTGAGGAATGTCTATATGAAAACTCACTCCCTTAACGGACTTCTTCCCTTCTGATTTATCCTTCTCAATCATCTCTTTTGCGAATTCGGAAACGTTTTCTCCGAACAAGAATCTCATATACTCTGAATTATTCATCTCATCAAAGCGAACAATGTCATAAAAATCTAATTTGCTGATATTATCATCCAATTCCTTAACTCTTTTTGCAAGATCGCTTATTTTTGTTTGATCTATCCTGAACGATTCACCTTTTCTAGATATTAAATATTCATATTCTCCCTTTCCTAATGCAAATGTATGCCATTCTTTTTCATGAGCAGCAATTTCTGGGAAACAAAGTATTGGGGATCCTTTAATAAGGAATATCTCTTCATTAGTTCGTAATACCGCATTATTCACAAAAAAAGAAGCACGAGTATAAGGATAAAAACCATAATAATCTTGAGTAAAACCAGGTATTTCTATTCCTTTTTGTAGTATATATGTGGATAAGTCCTCAAGTGTGCCCATCCTATATCCTTTCATATAATGGGAAAGTAGTTTTTCTCTGAGTGTTGGTTCTTTGTGCCTTAATTGATCTACTATTGATTCAACTATCTCTTCTATAGGAATTTCTGTTGGACTAGTGCTCTTAGCTTTTTCATCTGCTTCATCTTGTCTTAGAGCCATCCGTCTTAGTATGATATCAAATGCTTCTCCAAAATGTCCCATAATTTTTTTATAAAATTGGGCTTTAAAAGTATTTGTGTTCTTTCTTATTCTTCAATTTCGAAATCTTTTTATAGTATTTTAGCTTGTGTAATTAATGGTGAATGCAATTCTTATTTTGGTTGTAGCTTTAATATTAATAATTTGGTTAAGTCATGAAGTCAAAAAGATTAAACATAAAGTTATTGCAGTTTTCTTGATTTTACTTCTTGTTTTCACTTATTTTAGTTTTTCTTCAGTTATAAAAGGGAAAGATTTGGATTTGAAGACAATGGATGGTATGAAAGAAGCTGGAAGACTTTATGGTATCTGGCTTGGACAGGCTTTTAAAAATATCAAGGTTGCAACTGGAAACATCATTAATATGGATTGGAAGCTTAATGAGAGTATGGAATCTAATTTCAGCTTAAATAAGACAAAAAGCCCTTAGAGTAATATTTATAAATATTGAATTCTTGTATAAAATATGGTTAAGAAAAAGAGGAGTGTAAGTAAGAAATCTAATGTTAAGAGAAAATCTTCTGGTAAGACTAAATTAACTTTAAAATCAGACGGACTTATCTATTCAAAGAATAAAGTCTCAAAAGTTCTTAGGTATCTTGTACTTTTTGTCTTGCTTTTCTTACTTTCATATATTATTTCAGTTATAGCATTGCCAGATAGTTTTTGGGCAGTTTTTTTTGATATACTTTGGCTTATATTTTTGCTTTTTTCTATAGCATTTCTTTTAGCATTGCTTGCTTTATTG
>DAHVOT010000059.1 GCA_027318675.1 archaeon
TCTTTAATGATCGTTATTAATAAATTAAAAGTATGCATGCTTATTTTATAATTTTTCTTCAATACCTTTTATTCTTGCAGATTGCAAGGTTTTGTGTATATCTTCGTCGTAATTAAAATCAACTTCCTGATTAACTTTTCTACATTTTGCTCCTTGATAATCCAACTCAGGACAGAACCCAGTATAATGACACTTTGGAGATATTATTCTTCCTAAAGTTTTAGGGAGAATCTCTCTAATAAGTCTAGATTCTTGCTCCGTTATTGATCTCATCTCAGACTCAGCAGTTCCACATAGTCTCAAAGACATGTAACCTGTTGTTAAATTGTATAAGTCATAATTCTTAATATTCATCATTTTAATTCCCCTTGGAATTATTGCAATGGCTTCACTTTCTTTAACCCCAGAATCTATTAATTTCTTATAAACATTAAGCGAATTTGAAAATTCCTTTGTCCATATATCAAGATTTTCAGGATTATTCTTTATTGTAGAAGGCAAAGATAAAATAGGATACCAAAAATTAGGATTGTCAATACTACCAATAGTACAATTATTATCTTCAACTTTTTTCATAGCTCTGTTAACAGCATGATAAATTGATTCTGTGTCCTGAGAAAGAGTTCTATGCCTCTTTACTTCTCCCCAGACTCTCCATGGAATATTTGAAGCAATTCGAATGTCAACTGTTGAATTAAAATCTCCTACAACCTCTTCTAAATCTCCAAGAATGTTCTTCCAGTTATTTTTAACTGATTCTGGATTTGAAAACACTTGTTCTCTTTTTTTGAAATAATTATAAAGTCTTCTTTCAAGTTCTGGGCTTCTTTCAATATTTGATGCGATTAACTTGGGTGAGAATAACACACCTCCAAGAGGATGAGTTAAATCGACATATTCTTCAGCATAATTTTCATTTAATCCTTTAACATCTCTAAAAATATTAGGATGAACACATCCTGCTCTTGGAGCTTGTTTTCTCGCTTCATAAGTAACTCCCATACCATTTTCTTTAACAAAATTTTCTAATTGAGAAATTACTTCTTTACCTTCTTCAGGCATTGCATCTGGATCTCTTTCAGCAAGTTTTGAAAAATGTATGAGTGTTTCAAGAGGCATAAACATAAATCCACCTCCCTTATGCCCATATTGAACAATCTTTGCAGCTTCTTCTTTGGGAACTCCCCTAGTTTGAAGAGTCTCATATGTATCTATGTTCTCTTCAGATTGTTTCAAATATAAATCAGTTAATTCTTTTCCTTTATCTGCAATTGCTTTAGGAACAAGAATAGCTTCTTTAGTTATTGGAACTCTTCTTCCAGAAGGCATTAACGAACTTCCAAAAACTGCAGTTGTGAATATAGAATCTACAAACTTAGAACTATCACCTTCAATAAATCCCCAAAAACCAGGAGTTGTAGCCATAGAAGCATGCCCCGCACTCCCGACTTTTATAAGCATTTTCTTAACTTTATCTTTTAAGTCCACCTCGTTTCTTTTCTTATCAATTAATTCTCTCAAAGCACCTGTATCTTTATAGGTTATATTTGCTGCACCATAGACAAATTCATCTGGAGTTATTGTTATTTTTTTTCCATCTTCTCCTTCAACTTCTAATACAGGGCCATAAGAAACAACATCGACTTTAGGATTAATAATTGCAACCATTTTTATTAAAAAACAAAATTAATCCTCTTTTATAAATACAATTGAATTCTAATGTATATATTTTATAACTTCTTTATTAATCCAAATCCACCATCTTTTTGATGCATCTCATTAAGAACTTCATAAATACTTTTCCTAATTAATTTACCATTAACAGGATCAATTATTTCTAAATCAGGATATTTAAAAGATTTCAAAAGATACCAATGCTTACCTATACTAACAGAACCTTCATGTTTATTCATTTCTTGAAGCAAACTATCAGGTTCATGAAAAGGAGTTTCATTCCAAAAATAATGTTCATACTTAAAACCATTTGAAAACAAAAAATTACCTATGCTTGCATCATCAACCATATATCCTCCATTTTTACCTGGAGTTAAATTATTTGCAATTTCATTTTGAGACAAATTGATATTATAATTTCTTAAAATAGATTGTAAAACTGAACAAACACAAAAATCATATTTTTCTTGAGGAGTTATTTTAAATTCTTTCATTTTAATTCTGAATTTCAGTTTTACCGTTACTTGTAACTCTCCCTCCCTGATGTTGCCCAGAATAAGCTCTCTTAATATCTCCAACAACAGTTTGCCAGTATATTTTAAACATTCTTGAACCTAATTCAAAATCAAAATTATAATCACTATTATTTGAAATTCCAAAAACCAATTGTCCAGAATATCCTGGATTAGTAGTAGAACAAGCCAAACTAATTCCTCCTTTTTGAAGAGATACTCTTGGTTTTATATCTGGGATTATATATCCTTTAGGCTCTCCAGATTGATAAAGTATTTTTTCTCCAGGACAATTTATTTTTTCAATTGTTCTAACTAAAAAATGTTCTCTTGGGTGTAAAGTAATTCTCTTATTACCTTCACCTTCAATATCTCCTATAATCTCTGTCTTTGGAGAGTATCTATCAACAACTCCAAGAAAACTCTCCCCGCAAATCTTCTCAACTCTTCCAACTCTCAATTCCAAATCAATTCCTTCAGGATTTTCCAATTCTCTCTCACTTAATCCCTCAATTAAATTGTATTTTTCATTTAATTCAAGAACTTTTAATGCTGACAAAATCATTTTATTTATTTCCAGTACTTCCAAATCCTCCTTTTCCTCTTGAACTCTCAGATAAAGTTTCAGATTCTTGAAATTCAACAGTTGGAAAAGGTAAAACAAATATCTGCCCAATTTTATCCCCTATTGTATATTCTTCATCACCAATCTTGTTGAACCTCATAACTAACTCTCCACGATATCCCGAATCTAAAACCCCAACAGAATTCTTAAGCATTAAATCTTTATTTGTTACACTGCTTCTTGCAAAAATCAACATAACATATCCTTCAGGAACTTCAAAAGCTAATCCTGTACCATACTCGATAAACTTATCTGTTTCTTTTTTAGAAATTGCAAAAACATCCATCCCAGCATCTCCATGATTTGCATATTTAGGAATAACTGCATCAGGATGTAATTTTTTTATTTTTATTTTCATTTAAGCCCCACATCCACCAACTTTATCTCCACAAATTTTACATTCAAAACAATTAGGTCCTGATTGGAACATTATATTACCACATCCAGAACAAGTTCTCCCGCTTGCACTTCTTTTTCCATTACCATTTCCATTTGGCAAATCAAAATTTTCCCCCTCAACAAATCCTCCTGTCTCAGCATCTTTCAAAACATCATCAACATTCCATTCATTGATATTCATTCTTTTATAAGTTCTAAAAGCTCCATTTTTAGCTCCTCTCAATTCATTAAGATTTATTTTATCTATTAAAGAATGTTCAGCCATTTCCTTATCTCCCAAATATTCCAACTTTAGAACTTTATATGCAAAATCCAAAGGAGAACTTGCTGTCTTTATATAAGGATGTCCTATAACTAATCCATTTGGTTCAAATTGCTGTCCTCCCCACCCATCAATAGCATCTTCTAAATTAACTCC
>DAHVOT010000005.1 GCA_027318675.1 archaeon
CAGATAAAGATAAAGTAATAATCAAAGAAAGATTAATCTACAAAATAAATTTAAAACCTGATTATTATAGATATTATAAAGAGAAAAAACCAAAAGAGTTTTTTATAGAGATGATTAAAAATGCTGAATGATTTAAAAAAAGATATTCAAGAAGCTAAAAATCCTGAACAAGCTAAGATACTTCAAAGATTTTTTAAAACAGGCAAAGGAGAATATGGAGAGGGAGATATTTTTCTTGGAATAAAGGTGCCAGTTCAAAGAATTATTGCAAAAAAATATGCTGATTTATCTTTTACAGATTTGCAAATTCTCTTAAACAGCAAAATTCATGAAGAGAGATTAATTGCCCTTATAATTTTAACTAATAAATACAAAAAAGCTAAGAAAGATACAATGAAAAAAAGGCAAATATTTGAGTTTTATTTAAAGAATACAAATAACATAAACAATTGGGATTTAGTAGATTTAAGTGCTCCAAATATTGTTGGTGATTTCTCAAGTATAGATGGGAACGAGATAATAAGATTCCTTGCAAAATCAAAAAATTTATGGGAAAAAAGAATAGCAATTGTTTCAACACATGCTTTTATAAAAAAAAGAATATTTGGAGAGACTCTTGCTGTTGCAGATATTCTTATTAAAGACGAGCATGATTTAATACACAAGGCAGTAGGGTGGATGTTAAGAGAAGTTGGTAAGAGGAATGTTGAAGTTCTAGAAATTTTCTTAAAGGATAGATATAAAACTATGCCAAGAACAATGCTAAGATATGCTATTGAGAAATTCCCAGAAGAAAAGAGAAAGAAATATTTGAGAGGGGAGATTTAATTTTAGTTAATTATCTTGGGTCTTCTTCTTTTAATTACTCCGCCTTCTATCTCACTTATTTTTTCTTCAATTATTAAAGCGTGATTATCTATTTTTTCTATTGCATTCTTTATCTTGACAACTTCCAGTCTTGTAACTATAGTAAATAAAATATCAATATCTTTTTTTTCTTTTTCTTCAGAATATCCTTTACTTCCCTTATAAATTGTAACCCCATTTCCTAATTCAATAAGCATTTTTCTTATCTCTTTATTTTTATCTGAGATTATTGTTAGCCCAGTATATTCCTCAATACCATGTGAAATAAAATCAACTGATTTAGACGCAACCAAGTAAGTTAAAAGAGAATATAATGCTGCTTCTATCCCTAAGAATA
Organism: archaeon; assembly: GCA_027318675.1. Lineage (GTDB taxonomy): Archaea > Nanobdellota > Nanobdellia > Pacearchaeales > GW2011-AR1 > MWBV01. The sequence goes on from DAHVOT010000005.1 coordinate 1,205, forward strand.
TTGCCGCAAAAGAGAAAATTATTATATTTATGAAAAAGATTATCTCTCCCATACTAAACCCAGTTTTTCTATTCAAATAAACTGAAAGTATTTCTGTTCCATCCAAAACTGAACCTCCCCTAACTGAAAATCCAATTCCTGCCCCTAACAAAAAACCTCCAAAAACTGCAACTAAGAGTTTATCATGGGTTATTATAGGATAATTAATAAAATGCAAAGAAACTGAAAGAATAACTATTGCAAAAAAAGTCTTAATTGCAAATATTTTTCCTATTTGTTTTCTGGCAAGAAAAATAAATGGTAAATTAATAATAAAAAGTAAGAAGGATATGCTTAATGGAGTTAAAAAGTGAATTAAAAGGGAGATACCTGTTACTCCTCCATCTATAAATCCTGCCGGGATTAAAAATCCTTTAAGTGCAAAACCTGCAAATCCTATTCCAATGAATATAAAGAAAAATTCTTTAATTGCATTAAAAACTGAAGAGTGCCTCCTCTTTTTGCTAAACATAAATAAATTACAAAAAATTTCTTTAAATATCTAACTGAATTAAAGCTATCTGCTAAAATATATGCTGTAAAATATATTTTAAATAAATGGATTAATCTTTTAAATCGTGGAATACTAACCTTTTTATGAATTTAGAAGAGATAAAAAACAAAAAATCAATTAAAGAATTACTAGAATTTGGAATAATAAACTTAGATAAACCCTCTGGACCTACAAGTTTTAGTGTTTCTGAGTTTGCGTGCAAAAGATTAAGATTGAGGAAAACTTCACATTTCGGAACTCTAGATCCAAAAGTTACAGGTGTTTTGCCTGTTGCATTGAATAGAGCATGTAAATTAACTGGTTATTTTTTAGGTGAAGACAAAGAATATATTGGAGTTATGAGAATACATGGAGAATTCATTTTGGAAAATATAAAAAAAGTTATTGATGAAAAATTCATAGGCAAAATAATACAGATGCCTCCTGTAAAATCAAGAGTAAAGAGACAAAACCGACCTAGAGAAATATATTCTTTTGAGTTAATTGAAAAAGATGGAAAAGATATTCTGTTTAAGGTTAAGTGTGAAGGGGGAACATATATAAGAAAATTGATAGATGATTTAGGAAAAGAGATTGGTGTTGGAGCACATATGCTTGAATTAAGAAGAATTAGTGCTGGAATATTTGATGAAACTTATTCTGTAAATATGTATGAATTTGAAAAAGCAGTTGAAGAGTATGAAAAAGGAAATCAGAAATTATTAAAGGAAATAATTATACCTGCGGAAATTGTTTCAAAAATATATCCTCCAATGAAAATCAAAGAGGATAACTTAAAACAAATATTAACAGGGAAACCCATTTACAAAAAAGATTTAGTTGATGATGATGGATGGAAGGCAGATTCAATTGTAAGCTGTTTTTGTAAGGATAATTTTGTTGGAATGTATAAGATATTCAGAGGGAAGGAAATATTCGCTAAACCTGAATTTGTAATGCAGGAGATGAGGGGGTAAAATGCGACAGTTTGTATATTTTTCAAGTTCAGCTGCAACATCTGGAAATGCTTTATCAAAATATTCAGAAAATGAAGGAAACCTGATGAAAGCAGGTAGGATGGATATTGCAATTCATAGTTTTATTCAAGGTGTTTTTTTATCTCATGGTTTCAGAAAAGACTGTAAGTTTCATTTTGTTTTTTATGGTATGCCTGACCCCCCAAAACATATTGAAATACAGGTCAAAGATGAAACAGACATTTCAAAAAAAGATGTTGGGAATATGATAAAAAAGATATTATATAAATATAAAGAAGGACAAAAGACAGAAGTTCTTCCAGGATGTTTTGTTGAGAAGAAAAGTTTTTTGGGGGTTGTTGAAGAGCTAATAGAACAAGGAAATGAAATTTTTATATTGGATAAAAAAGGGGAAGATATAAGAAAAGCAGAAATACCAGAAGATTGTGTATTTATCTTAGGGGACCACGAAGGGCTTCCACAAAAAGAGTTGAAAAGATTAAAAGACTCATGTAAAGAAGTTTCTGTTGGAAATAAGATGTATTTTGCTTCGCAAACAGTTGCTGTTGTGAATAATGAGTTAGATTATCGTGGGATTTGAAATAATAAAATTGTTGATCCTAAATAGAAATTATATAAAAATTGAAAAATATAAAAAGTCATTTCGACAATAAATAATATGAAAAAAGCAGTTAGAATGTACATTGATGGTACTGTCCAAGATGTCTTTTTTAGAGGTTTTGTTAAAGAAAATGCAGAAAGACATAATGTAAAAGGTTTTGTAAGAAATCTTGAAGATGGAAGAGTAGAAATATTTTTAGAAGGAAACATTCAGGATGTCGATAAAGTTGTTGAATTATGCAAAAAAGGCCCAAAACATGCTCAGATAAAAGGGATAGATATGCGCCCTGAAAAATTCCAAGATTTCAAAACTTTCAAGATATTACATATATAAATTCTATATATAGTTAAAATTATTATTTAAAGAAAATACCAAAACGATTCCTTTCAAAAACATCTATGCCATACCAAATTTTATCAAGAGTTTCGAAATTCATGTTTCTGGTTTTTCCATAAAGAGGGTCATAATAAAAAACTTTTTCATATTTGTCATCGTATCCGTTTGCAACAACATAATGACCAGAACCCCATTCTTGAATAAATAAAATTGCTGGATTTTCAGTTTTTATAGATGAAATTATATCTTCTACTGAAGAGTTATGTTTTATTATATGATCTAAATTAAAGTTTCTTGCAACTCTGGTTAATCCCTCTATTGAGGTCCCACTTCTCCAAGAACAGCAAGATAGGTTTATTAATTTGTGTTCAGGAACTTCTATTCCTGACTTATACTGAATAACCTTCTTCAGAGCATGAGGGCCACACGAACCTCCATGAATCTGTTTATTTCCTTCTGGTAACTTTAATATTTCTCTCATTTTTAATTAAAAGAAAAATTTAATAATGTTTTATAAATGTTATTATAATAATTAGAATATGATATACACAAATTCCGACGGAGGTGCAAGAGGGAATCCTGGACCAGGAGCAGTTGCTGCATTGGTCAGGAAAGAAGGGGAAATATTCACTAAATCCAGTAAATTTATAGGTGAGAATACAACAAATAATGTAGCAGAATACGAAGGACTTATTCTTGCCCTTGAACTCGCATCAGCTGTTACAAAAGATGAAATAACCTGCTTTTTAGATTCTGAATTGGTTGTTAAACAATTACTTGGAGAGTATAAGGTAAGAAATGAAAATATTATTCCTTTATTTCTTAAAGTTCAAAAAATCCAGGAGAGATTCAAGAAAATAAAATATGCTCATGTCCCAAGAACAGATAATTTCCAGAAAATAGTCGATGAGATGTTAAATGAAGAATTAGATAATCAAGGATATAGAAGGAACAGGTTTATTAAAAAGAAATAAAAAGACGTTAAATATAAAAACAATATTTATCTTATTTAAAATAACATGGGACGAGAAGATCAAATAATAAATGAAAGAATAAAGAAACTTGAAGAGCTAAGGAAAGAAAGAATCAATCCATATCCAAACAAGTATGATAAAAAACAAACTTGTCTTGAATGTTCTGAAAGCAAGCTTAAAAGCAAAGTCAAAACAGCAGGAAGACTTATGACTAAAAGAGATTTGGGTAAAATAGCTTTCTGTGTTTTAAGAGACGGAACTGGAGATATACAATTAGTTCTTCAGGAAAAAGAGACTCCTGAAAAAACAAGAGAATTTTTCAAAAGATATATTGATAGTGGAGACTTTGTGGGAATTGAAGGAGAAATAATAAAAACCAAAACAGGAGAGATTTCTATATTAGTAAAAAAGATAGATATAATATCCAAATCTATTCTTCCTCTACCTGAGAAATGGAAAGGAATACAAGATGAAGAAGAAAGATATAGAAAAAGATATTTAGATATTTTAATGAATAAAGAAGTTAAAGAGATGTTTGTTAAAAAAGCAAAATTCTGGAATTCAATAAGAGTTTTTCTTCTTGAAAAAGGATTTTTAGAAGTTGAAACTCCTGTTCTTGAGAGTTCTGCTGGAGGGGCAGCTGCAAAACCATTTATAACGCATCATAATGCCTTGGATTTAGATGTTTATTTAAGAATTTCAATGGGAGAATTATGGCAGAAGAAATTAATGGTTGCAGGTTATGAAAAAACATTTGAAATAGGAAGACAATTCAGAAATGAAGGAATGGATATGGAACATTTGCAAGATTACACTCAAATGGAATTTTATTGGGGATATGCAAATTACCAAGATGGCATGAAACTTGTTGAAGAGATGTACAAGAAAATTGCAAAAGAAGTCTTTGGAACAATGAAATTTGATATACATGGATATAAAGTGGATTTTTCCAAGAAATGGGAAGTTTATGATTTTGAGGCGCTCATAAAAAAAGAAACAAAAATAGACATTTACAAGGCAGATATAAATGAAATCAAGAAAAAGCTAAATGAATTGAAAATAGATTATGACCCTTCAGTTGATAAATGGAGACTTGTAGATCAGCTTTGGAAATACTGTAGGAAAAAAATATCTGGACCAGGGTTTTTAACAGGACAGCCTGTTGAACTCTCTCCTCTTGCAAAGAGAAATCCAGAAGATAAAAGAAAAGTTGAACAATTTCAAGTTATAATTGCTGGAAGTGAGATGGGAAATGGGTATTCTGAATTGAATGACCCCTTAGATCAGGAAGAAAGATTCAAAGAACAAGCAAAACAAAAAGAAGCAGGGGATGAAGAGAGTATGGAACATGATAAAGGTTTTGTTGAAGCGCTTAAACACGGAATGCCTCCTACATGTGGATTTGGATTAAGTGAACGATTATTTGCATTTTTAATGGGAAAACCATTAAGAGAATGTGTTATCTTCCCTTTAATGAGGCCGGATTTGGAAGAAAAATGAAAAAATGGATTAAAATCTTAATAGGTATTGGAATTATTATCTTTATTGGCATATTCTGGGTTTTATTTCGTATGGGATATTTTTTTAGAGGAGCATATTGATAATTTCCAAAAAATTAATAAACAATAATTTATTCTCTAAATAATGGGATTAATAATAAAATCAAACATACGTCCAAGAGTTAAAGAGTTGGATAAAGAAAATGCTATATCTTCTGTTGCAGATGAATTTGAAATAGCTCTTGAAAGAAAAGTTGAAGATATGCTGGATGAAGCAATAAAAAGAGCAAAGGCAAATGGGAGGAGAACTTTACAAGCAAGAGACTTGTAAACAAGTAAAGATAAAATGACAATAAACCCTGCTTTTTTTGATATATTCGGAATAATTGTATTTATTATACTATTAATTATGGGTTTAAAATTTTCAAAGTATAAAGTTAAACAAGTAAAATATGGGGGTTATTTTTTAATTGTAATTGGATTGTTAGGACTTGTAGTAGATTTATACAATGTATTTAATGAATACATAATTCCTTTAATAATAAAATAATTAGATAATCAAAAAAGCAAAATGCCAGTTCACAGATACCACAAAACAACATATAGAAGAAAATTTCCAGTACTAGGTTTTATAATTCTTATATTTGCAAGTTTATGGTTATTAAGAGAAATGGATGTTATTGATTTATATGTACCCTGGTTACCTGTTGTTTTAATTATAATAGCAATTGGGATTATATTTAATAGATTGATTGGTTAAACTTTTATACTCTTAGAGATTTCTTTAATTTATGGAAAAGGTGAAAAAAGAGAATAAAAAACAGACTAAATCAGCACGTTCAAGTCAAGGAAAGAAAAATCGTGCTGCAGGAAGAAGATTTGAAGCTAAAGTCCGTGAAGATTTAGAAAGGATGGGGTGGATTGTAAACAAGTGGATGAATAATATTGACTATGAAAAAAACAAGATAGTGCCTGCAAAAAGAAAATACAATCCTTTTTTGAAGGCTTTAAGTATTGGAACTGGATTTCCAGATTTTGTAGGATTCAAAAGAGATGAAAATGGAAAATATGAAGTTATTGGTTTGGAAGTTAAAAGCAATGGATATCTAGATCAATCTGAAAAAGGAATGTGTTTATGGCTTATTGAAAACAAAATTTTCTCAAGAATATTAATTGCAAAAAAAAATCTGAAAGGAAAGAAAATAGAAATAGAATATATTGACTTCTCTGAAAAGTATAATACAACACAACAAAATGCAGAACAATAATCCTTAAAATAAACTTTATTCAGTTATTTAAATGAAAAAGGAGTTTCTTTTTCTTATTGCATTTTTTATATTTTCAATTATAAATTTTAATCTAATATCTGCTTTATGTAATAATAATCAAATTGATGTTAATACTGCTTCTTTAGAAGAATTAGATAAACTAACTGGGATAGGTCCTGTAAAAGCTCAAGCAATAATAGATGCTCGTCCTTTCAACAATTTAGATAATTTATTAGATGTTGTTGGGATAGGTGAAACAACTCTCTCTAATATAAAACAACAAGGGCTTGCTTGTGTAAGTGGTGAAGAAGACTCAAATGAAGAGTTAGATGAAGATGAAGAAGAACAAGAAGAAGACGAATCTAATAATGATGAGGACGAAGAAGAGAATGATAAAGAAAAAGAAAATAAACTTATAACTTACAAATTTGTTCCAGAATCAGAAAAACAAGAAGTTGTTGGACAAGAAAAGGAAATTGATGCAATTGTTTTAAATAAAATAACCCCAAAAAGTATAAAAAGTGAAGAAAATACAGAAGAATTAAACAAGAGTAAACTTGCAACTTATGGGCTTATACTGCTTTGTATTCTGCTTGGCTTCTTGTTTTTGCTGAAAAAAAAGGAAAATGAAAAAAGCGAGTTCAAATAAAGATGATGAAAAAAAGAAGGTAATCCGTTCAACAATAATATTAGAGATAATTGGAAAACCTGCTGAACATTTAGTCAAAACTCTTGAAGATTTAATCAAACAAATAGGTGAAGAAAAAGGAGTTGAAGTTGTAGATAAAAAGATAAATGAACCTATTGAAATTAAAGAAAGTAAAGATTTCTACACTACTTTTGCTGAAGTAGATTTAGAAGTTGAAGATATTTTATACTTAGCAATTATCATGTTTAAGTATATGCCTGCACATGTTGAAGTTATTGAGCCAGAAATTATTACTTTAACAAATAATGGATGGACTGATATTCTTAGTGAATTAACAAGAAGACTTCATGGATATGAAGAAGTTGCAAGAGTTATAAAAATACAAAATGCAAAGATGCAAGAAAAATTAAAAGAATTAATGTCTAAAAATAAAGAAAACTCAGAAGAAAAGAAAGATAAAAAGAAAAGTTAAATTAAATAAAACTATCTTAAAATTACTTTTCACCCATCTCTTTTAATTTCTTCAATACTTCATCTAAATCTCCATTTCTTGGCTTTACTTCTGGTTTTTTTGCAGGAGTTTGAGCTATATTGCCTGGAGTAGTAGGTTTTTGAGGTCCTGGAGTTTGTTGGGTTGAAGGTTTAGTTTGCTGCGGTAAGTTTTGTTTTCCAACTTGAGTCTGTTGCGAAACACCTTGCATAGGAGGTCTTGAAATCGGAGGACCCATTGTTCTCATAGGGAATCTTGAATTTTGAGGTAATCCTGCAGATTGTTGTCCTGGAGGCAGTATTCTTCTTGGTAAAATTCTTCCATTTGGATTTGGTTGCATTGATAAAGGCAATTCTATTTTTTTCTTAGGTTTTTTACCATTGAATTTATCTTTGATCTTTATCCATTCTGTTCTTACTTTATCTCTAAATACAATTCCTAAAACTGCAAGGATAATTAAAATTAAAAGTATAACAATTATTATCCATCCTTTACCTTTTGATTCTTTTCCAGGAGCAGTACTTGCTATGCAACAACTCTGATAACTATAATCACAAATGTAAGATTTTTCATCTTCTCCTTCTTGACAATATCCTTCATCTCTACATGTTCCTCCATTATCTGTACAATACTCATCTTCTCCTCCACTTCCTCCATCAGTACATGTTCCTCCAACGCAACAAGTTTCATCATAAGCGATGTCTAAAGCATCAACAGCAACTCCTCCAGAACAAACCTTGTCATAAGAGCAAATAGTTCCTCCTTCCTGATCACAATTTAATAAGCTTGCATCAACATCACAACATTTCATTAAACCTCCTGAACAAGAATAATCCTGCATTATATTTCCTCCACTAGCGTCGCAGCTTGCCTGTGATCTACAATAATAAAGATTTTCTTCACAATCAGAAGTTTCTGAAACACATTCTCCATCTATGCATGTTCCAGAAGTACAATCTGAATCTTCATCACATGCATACGGGACACAAATTCCATTTATACAATCTTCATCATAATCACAATCCCACCAATCTGAACAAGTTTCATTCCCTCCTGAACTTTTTTCTACGCATTCACAATCTACACAAGTATAACCTACAGAACAATCTAATTCATCTTCACACTCACAAACTGTTCCACCATAACATTCTCCATCATAACAATCCTGAGAAGGAGAACAATCCTGAATTAGAATATCTTTCCAAGATTCCTTACATTCTTCATTTTCACAAGTATAGTTGTAAAAAGTTAAATAAACATCTTCCCAATTGTTTCCTCCACAAAATGGATTTGATTGATAATCAAAGTCTGAACAGTCAGAATTAGATGTACATTGAGGAGCTTCTCCACAATCATTGTCATTAGTGTAATTACATCCTGGATTACAGCAATAATCATTGTCTTCGCATTCCTTAGTGTATTCCCATAAACAAGTTCCTGCAGTACATTTAGCACTCATACACTCTTCATAGGGACAATCACTATCAGTAGCACATTCTCCTTTTGGAACACAAGTTCCGCTTATACATTCATAACCAGAACTACAAGGTTTAAGTGGCCAAGAGCATTCTTTTTCTGCTGCAACACATTTTCCTTTGTTATCATCACAAACTTCTGAACTAGAACATTCATCTACAATTATTGTTTCGTCAGCATTGGGGTAACAGAGTGAATCCTCTGTATTGCAATAATAAGTGTAAGAGGTTTTAGAAACAGTTGAACTATCAGAGCAGAAATTAGTTGAATCGTAATTGTAAACTTCACAATCTGCAGTGTTTTGACATTCTCCCTGAATTTCAACACATGTCCCACTAACACAATCATATCCATCATTACATGGATTAATCCAAGAACAACTATCTTGAATACATTCTCCATCTTCGCATTTATCTGAACTCGAACATGTTTCAACAAGAGAAGAACTCACGTCAACCTTACACATTTTTTCAGAAGTATCACAGGAGTAAGTGTATGTATCTCTGTAAACTGAATTATCATCACAATAATTTTCAGAATAATCTGTTGGAGGACAATCGCTATTTTTTGTACACTCTTGTTCTATACAACTTCCATCATATTCATACATACATGCTCCGTTTTCACACCAAGAATATTTACAATCTACTTGAGGACAGTCTGAATCATATTGGCAATTTCCTATTGGTGAAAAAGGATTTTTTGGCCAAACTGAATAAAGCAAGAAAGCTGTATCCCTTATATTTCCATTATTCCAACATCCACTTTTTTGCTGAACAGACAGAAGCCATTCTTTTGAATTTGATTTTTCATTAGAATCATCATAAGAAAATGGAAGTAAAGCTAAAGCAGTGTCATAATATCTGTTTCCTGATTCTTCCCAATATGAAGAATATTTTTGTTTAAGAAGCAAATCTGTTCTGAATTTATTTGTTAAATAGTACAAGAAAGATTCTGGAATATAGATACTATTTGAAATATCATCTTTCATTGTAATAAGGTAAGGTAAGAATTTTTGTATTTCTTCATCATGATCCAAAGAAGCTAAAACAAGTGCAGCCCATAAACTTCCTTCATAATTACATGTTCCGCTTTGAGCAAAACAAACAGAATCGACTTTTTCAGTTACATTTCCACCTGCTCCTGAACCATGTACATTTTCTGAAACATGAACTGTAGAAGAACCTGTTCTCATGAACAAAAGAGTTGTGATAAATTGCCTTTCACATGAAATGTAAATTTCCTTGTTATATATCTGTTGATTTATTTTAAGCCAATAACCTCCAGCAGACAAAGTTAAGTAATTTCCAGCCCCAGAAGAAAGAGTTTTATCTTCTCTTACAGTTATTGTTCTCGGAGAAGAACCAGGATAAACAAGAGTACAAGTAGTTTCTCCACTTGGGACTTCTATTTCTAAATACCAGTCAATTCCTGAAGGAGAAGCAGTTTGCCTTAAAAGCCAATTTTCTGCTAAAGTTGTATTTACTTTATTATTTAATGCTAAAATAGCCTGAGCAGTTGATTTTAATCTGCATCCTGATTTTGGCCAACATTGATTAGAAGAATTATCTGCAGACAATTCACTTCCACACTCTCCTGTTGCAAGATAGGAAAATACCTTATCTTCAAAGCTAAGAGAGGAACATCCTGTTTGATTTATTCTTGTTTCAAGACAAGAATATCCTAATTCTACTTTTTCTTCCTCAGCTGCAGAAACAGGCAATAAAAATTGCAGGGATAATAATAGAGTAAACATTAATACAAATATCACTTCTCTTTTCATGCTCTGAGAAGCCATTTCTTATTTATAAACATTTTTATAAAAATTAATATTTCTTATTATTAATTTTAATATTATCTTTCTTATTTGTTTTTTTAATTGGTTGGGTTTTCTGAGTTTTATCTTTATTTTTTTCTGTTTTATTATTTGCAATATAATTTTTTCTTACAAGATAATTAACTGGATTTTTAATTAAACTGCAAAATTCATTTGGTTGACATACCCCAATTCCCTGATAAAATTCTTTGCAATTTGGAGGCATAATAGGTTTTTTTCTGTAAGCCCATAAAAGTTGGGTTTGAACATATCCTTCTCTTAATGGGACTTCATTTTTCTTATTCCACTCATAAATTCTTTTTTCTAATTCTTCCTTATCCATTCCAACTGAACGGAATAAATTGATAAGAACAAATAGGGAACGTTTTTTTCCGTCTGAAACTCCTTTAAGGATATTTTTAACACAAGGAGGAAAATGTTCTTCTGAGATATTCTCTAATTTTATAGGTTTGAAATCTGCATATTTGCCTTTAAGTATCTCTTTGGATTCTCCTGAAGCTATTTGATTATTTTTTGCCCAATCTAAAGCTTCTCTTACAAGATAATCTGCTTCATTTTCTTTGCAAATTGGCATAAAATCTTTTACTTTAATATTTAAGGGTGTCGCATCTTTTAAATCAAATTTTTCCAATTCTTCGTCATCTAAGACGATGCTTGCTAAACCACTACTCTCATGTAAAGAGTAAGGCATTCTGAATAAATGTCTTGGAGAAATTAAAATCAAATCCAAACCCATTAAATCAAAAAGATCTATTTCTATGTGCCTTGAAAAATTATCTGGTTTATCTTTAGAAGAAATATTACATTTTTTACATTCGTAAATTGTATCTGCTCTGTTTATTTTAAAAGGTGTTCTGCAATCAGGGCATTTAAATTCTCTTTTTTCCCCTTGAAAAATTCTTTTTGTCTCTCTTCTGAAACATTTTGGACAGAGATATTCTATTAATTCATATTCTTGGGCAATTTCTTTGCAATTGTTGCATTTTATTCCTTTTTTTATCTTTGTATCTTTAAATGTTTCAAGTTCTTCTTCTGAAATTAAATTTCTCATTTCTTCTTCTGCCCTAAATCTTACATAAGCTAAAATCTTCCTTGGTAATTCTGGAAACAAATCCTTTGTTTTCTCTCCTGCAATTTCTTTCGGGAATGCTTTGAAAGGTAAGATTATATGAAAACCCTTGTTCCCTGAAAATTTTACTCCGTAATTTTTTATATGATGTTCTTTGAAAACTTTAATTATTGCCTGAGTTGCTTTTTTACTGAAGTCAATATATTTACAGTCAATATCTATTAGTAAATCCCATCCTATCCTTAATTCATTTAATTGCCTCTCAGTCATGCCTGTTTCTATTTTAAGAGGATCTGACCACAATTCTTCAGAACAATTAAATGAAGTGGCACCACGCTTTACAAGCTCAAATACGTCTCCGGGGTATTCAAAGGAATCAGGCCTTTTACCAAAACCTTCAAAATATCTTGGACAAATCTCTCTGTTTCTTGAGAACTCAAAGATAGTCTTTTGTATTTCTGGTTTAGAATAATACAAATTAGTTATTTTCCTTATTCTTTGCTCTTTAAAAGAGATCTCTTTAGATTCCATTATTTTATATAAGGGCAAGGATTTTAATAATTATCCTATACTTAACAATAGCAATGCTTAAAAAACAAGAGTATCTTTTATGTTTATGAGAATTAAACTTGAGAATGCAACTATCTTATCTAAATCAATTGATTTGATATCTGAATTAGTTACAGAAGTAAAAATAAAAATAAATGAGTTTGGTCTAAGTATAACCGCTATAGATCCTGCAAATGTTGCAATGGTAAGTTTAAGAGTTCCAAAAAAATCTTTTTCTGAATTTGATACTGGGAGTGAGAGCCTAGGTGTTAATCTTGATAGTCTAAAAAGAATTTTGAAAAGGAGCGGAGGGCAACTCGTTCTTGAAAAAAAAGAAAACCTATTATACATACAAATGGATGATAGGATAAAAAGAAATTTTGTTTTAAGCTTAATTGACATTGAAAGCGAAGATAAAGAAATACCTAATTTAGAATACAGTGCAAGAGTTGAATTGAAATCAGGAGATTTAATAGATTGTGTTGAAGATTGTGCAGTTGTTGCTGATGCTTGTTCATTTATTATTAAAGACGAAAAATTTCTTATAGAAGCTAAAGGACTTAATTCTACAAGAACAGAATTTTCAAGCGATGAAGCAAACATAAATGCAGAGCCATGTAAGGCTAGATATAGTTTAGAGTATCTTCAAAAATTTGTAAAAGCTTCAAAACTAGCTGATAAAACAATTTTGAATTTTGCAGACGATCATCCATTAAAGATGGATGTAAGAACAGAAAATCTGGAGATATCATATATTCTTGCACCTAGAGTTGAGACAGAAGATTAATTTATACTTAAATAAAAAAGCAAGAAGATAAAAAATATGATAAATCCCAGAGATATAAATCCATATGATTTATCGCAAAGAGATTTGCACAAAAATAGAAGATATTCTGAATTAATAAATGCTGCAAATAGTTATAATAATTTACTTAATCAAAATCATGAAGAACATTCTCCATATGATTTGTCAAATGTGAAAAATTTTAGAAGGGCAAAAAGTAGATTGGAGAGAGCAGTGCGTGGATTAAGAAGATAAAACAATTAAATTGTTTATATAATATAAATTTAAGAAATGTTTTTAAACAACTAGAACTTTAAAAAGAAATGAATGAAAAAGAGGGAAAAAGAGGACAAGTTACTATATTTATAATAATAGCTATACTTCTTATTGCAATTGTAGTTTTGATATTCTTATACTACCCGAAACTTTTTTCTGCAAGGGGAACAGATACAAGAAACCCAATAGGGTATATTCAAGAATGTATTGAAGACGAGCTTGAAGAAAATATTCAAATTATAAAATCTCAAGGAGGAAATTTTGTTTCCAACGACAAAACAGGGTATTTTTACAAAAAGACTGAAGATGAAGAAGGAACTTATGTAAGATACTTATGCTACACAGATGAAGCACTTACACTTCCTTGTATAAATCAAGAACCTTTCTTAACTGAACATGTTGAATCTGAAATTTTAAGTTCAATAGGTGAATCTATTGACGGATGTTTTGAAAGTTTAGTTAACAGCTATGAAAATAAAGGCTATGAGGTTAATTTAGAGAGAGGAAAGACGTATGTTCAAATACTTCCAAGGGAAATATTAACAGATTTTAATAGCACATTTGATCTTAAGAGAGGTGAAGAATCTGAAACTTACAGAAACTTCAAAATAGAAATAGAAAGCAATTTATATGAACTTCTAGAGGTTTCAAGTAACATTTTAATCTGGGAGATGAATGTTGGAGATGCTATTCCTGAAGCTTACATGTATGATAACCCTTACATAAGAGTTGAAAAACATAGAAAAAGCAATGAAGCAAAAATATACATAATATCTGATATAAATACAGGGGAGGAATTTAGGTTTGCAGTCAGAAGCCTAGCTTATGTTTAAAATGAGAAATAAGAGTATAATTTGGGTCTTTATTTTTTCTGTTTTAATGTTGACAATTGTAAATGTTTCGGCAGTATGTTGTGAAAAATTAAAAGATGATGGGATGTGGTGTATAGCTGCAGCAGCAACGAGCGAGTGTGATTCTGGATACAGAACATGGTTTAAAGATACCTGTAGCAGTGTAAGTGAATGTAAAGGAACATGCATTAATCTTGATACAGGAAAGTGCAGCGAATATACTCCTAAAACACAGTGTATTGAATCTGGAGGAAGTTGGAGTCAAAATTCAATTGACCAAGTTCCTGCATGTCAGCAAGGATGTTGCGTCATAGGATTAGATGCTTATTTTGTTACAAACAAAGAATGTTTGAATATGTTTACAGAATATAGTATCCAAGGAACATTTAAATCAGAAATTAATTCAAGAGATCAATGTGAATTGCTTAGTCTGACTATGGAAACCGGTGCATGTGTTGTAAGTACAAGCACAGAAAAATCGTGTAAAATAACTTCAAACACTGAATGTACAAGCGAGAAAATAGGTGAACTTTCACAATATTTGAAAAACCCTACAGAACAAAATCAAATAGAAGTTAGATTTTACAAAGATTTGTTATGTACTGCTTCTGTAAATGGGATAGGTCTTTCTGATTGTGTAAAAACGCAAAATACTGTTTGCTCTGAAAATAAAGTTTATTATACTGATTCTTGCGGAAATCTTGCAAACATATACGATTCAACAAAATATAATAATGTGGCTTATTGGACTAATCTTAAAAAAGAATATGATGAAGATATCTGTAAAGTTGGAGCTTCTGGAAGTTCAACATGTGGAAATTGTGATACAACTTTAAATACAGTTTGTAGAGATTACACTCAAGTTAGCGGAGCTTTAAAACCTCAAAATAATGCAGATGGATTAATATGTGGAGATTTAAGTTGCCAGTATAAAGGTAGAACTTATCAACATGGAGAGAGTTGGTGTGCTGAAAGTCCAGGGGTAATGATTATAAATAAAAATTTAACAACAGGAGAATTAATCAAATCTAATTTAACTGCATTGAAAAATGCAACAAAATACAATCTTCCAGGGAGTAGATATTATAAAATGGTTTGTTCTGCTGGAGAAGTTTTAGTTGAAGAGTGTGCGGATTATAGAAATTCTGTCTGTATACAAGGTGTAGATGATTATTCAAAAAGAATCCAAGCTTCATGTGTATTTAATCCTTGGAGAGCATGTTCAGGTATGGAAACAAAAACAAGTTGTGAAAATCCAAATTCACTGTGTAAATGGATTCCAGGATATAGATGGAATTACAATGAATTTGTTCCTGAAGCAAATAGAAAAGAAATGCAAGGTTCTTGTGTTCCTTTAATTGCTCCTGGATTTGATTTCTGGAATGGAACTTCAAGTAAAGGTATGGGTGTGTGTGCAATGGCTGGAGTTGTCGAATATGCCTTGTATGAAACAACAATATGGGAAAACAGAAGTAATATGGTTCAATGGTCAAAGGATGCTCTTTCTGCAAGATGTGTTGATGGATGTTATGCAATTCCATTTTATGGAAAAGAATTTGTATTTAATGGAACAAAGATTTATCCTGAAGACGTTGTTTGTTTAAGTGGAAGAGGATATGGAACTGCAACTTGTCCAAATAATTACAGTGTTTTAACTGAGTTTTATGATGAATCTGAATTTAAATTGCCTGAAGATGTTAAAGATTATTATTTATCAACAAGAAGAGGACAATATTGCTATAAGAGCACAAAGCAAGAAGATTTTGCAACAGGTAAAGTTACTGGGCAGAATTATGATTGTACTCCTGGATTAGGAGGAGAAGAGAAAGAAGAAAAGAAAGAAAGAGATTATCCTGTGTATTTAACAAATCAAGAGTTTATTATGAGTATAACTGAAAGAACAGATTCTTTGGGAGATTGCGGGTATAAAGTTGCTGCAAATGGAAAACAAGGAAATCCTGAAGCAGAAATAATCACTTCAATATTCCAGAAGATGAGTCAGAAAGGAAATGTAAAAGAGAATGTAACTGTTGAACAAATTATATTCAAAGGAAACAGTTATCTTAAAGGGGATTTACAAAAATATGAAACTGCTTTGCCTTCAACATCTTCAGGAACAGCTAATTGTGCTACAACTTATAATGGAATATGCACAAGTAATGCAAATAATCCAGAACCGTGTATAGGAGGAACAGCAAATGCAGAAGGTACTTGTCCTACAAATATGATTTGCTGTGTTTATCCTGAATAAATTAAACAAATGAAATTAAAAAGAGCATAAAACAAATAAAAAAATATGGAAAACAAAAAAAGAAAAATAAAAGAAAAAACAGAATTGAAAGCAATTAGTTTATTTGAAATTATTTATATTGGTAGTTGCAACAATTGCATTTTCTTGGATGATTGGAAGCCAGATTGAAACAGTGAGTGCAGCAGATGAAAATTCTTGTAAAGCCTGTGTAGGTAGTGATATATATTCTGGAGTTGAAAAGGATGGAAGTTGTGATATAACTAATGGAGTAAAACTCTCAACATGTACGACTGAGCAAACTTGTGTTGGAGGTGTTTGTGTTGATTCTGAGGAAAACGGAAAAGGTATTACTTTTGGAGATGTTGTAAAGACTGCTGGAAAGGTCGGTGGAGGCACATATGCTGTAGCAAAGGGGATTGCAGATGGTCCAGAGATAGTTGCAGGAGTAAAGGAAACTATAAAGGGTGCTGGTGAAGTTGTATCAAATTTATTTACTCCTAAAGCAGGAACACCTACTGGAATTGGAGGGATAAACTCCCCCCTTTATACAGGTAGTCTACCAGGAGGACCAACTTCCCCAACAGGATTTTTCAGCGGAAACACTGCAACATTCAGCGGAGTTTTAGGACAAGTGTTAATGAATGCTGCAGCTGCAGCTGCTACAGCATTAGTAATAAATTATTTTGCAAAGAAATTTGCCAGTGATAGAAACTTCAATGATATAAGATTAATAACATGGTTAAGTGTTGCTCCAGCTGCTGGAATTGGTTTAATTGGAATGAGTGCATTGCCTGTTCTTGCAAGCATGGGTATTGCTGCAGGAGTTGTTGCTCTTGCATTTGCTGTTTACATGCTTGTGGGATATCAAATATATTCAAGAGATACATACACTTACAGAGTTTCAATGTGGCAAGCTCCTGCAGGTGGAAATGATTGTGAAAAATGTAATGCTTTGGCAATTGGACTTGGAAATAATAAGGTAAGTGGTTGCAGCGAATATGTTTGTCATACATACGGTGCAGCATGTAAGTGGGTAAATGATAATACTGAATATGAAACTTGTATGATTGCAAATCCAAATGATGGTGCTGCTCCACACATAGAACCTGCAAGAGAGATTTATGGTGAAGAAGTTTTCCCAACAAGTCAATATAATTACAGAAGTTCTGCAAGTGCAGCAAAGATAATTTATACAGGAGAGGGAGGAGGAACAAATCAATGTATACCTGCTTACACTCCAATCAAAATAGCTTTAACTACACAAGAAGAAGCTCTATGTAAAATTTCACTTGAGCCTACAACAGGAATTGCAAAAGATGCTTTCAATACAATGTTACCCATGGCAGAAGGGACAGTCTATACAAAGAATCATACAGTTCAGCTTCCTTCAAGTGTAAGTGCAACAGAAGAAGCATTAGAAAATGCAGGATATTCTATAAATAATGGTGGAAATTACAAATTTTATATTAGATGTTCAGATGTATGGGAAAATATAAACAGTGTGGATTATACTTTAGAATTTTGCGTTCAAATGGGACCAGACAGAAGACCTCCTGAAATAATTGAAACAAATCCTGCAACAGATTCTTATATTAAAGCTGGAACAAGTTATATAGAAGATTTCCAAGTTTACACAAATGAACCTGCTGATTGCAAATGGGACACAAGAAGAGTCACTTATGATTATATGAGTTACAATTTTTCAAGATGTTCTCAAAGAATAGACGATTATATTGCTGGATTTGATTATGGATGTAGAACAAATTTAACTCAATTCAGAAACAGTGAAGAAAACAGATATTATATTGCATGCAGAGATAAACCAGAATACAAAGGAAATGTAACAAAAGAGGCTCAGAGAAATACAGGAACTCCTTATGAAGTTGTTTTGAAAGGAACAGACAGATTAATGATTCAGACAGCAAGAATTAATGGAAAACAAAATGGAACAATAATAAGAAGTCCAGAATCAAGTGCAGATATTAGAATAGATGTTTTAACTTCAAATGGAGCAGAAGATGGAAATGCAAAATGTATGTATGCAATAAACAGCAACGAGGAAAGTAGTTATTCTCTTTTCACTAATGAAGGAAGTCTAGAATATTTAACAACAAACACAGAAGAATTATACATGCCCACAGGATTTTATAATCTAAATATTAAATGCTTTGATATTGCAGGAAATCTTGCAGAAACAATGATTAACTTCACTGTTGAATTAGATAATCTTTCTCCAGTAATCATAAGGGCGTATAAAGACGAATCATCAGATTCTCTTAAGATAATAACAGATGAGCTTGCACAATGTGTTTATTCTACAACTTCTTGTACCTATAATATAGAAGAAGCAGCTTCAATTGATTCAGAAGATGGAATAAATCATTATGTTGAATGGGATGCTTCAAGAGATTTATATATTAAGTGCTTGGATGAATATGAAAACCAACCATTTGATGGGGCATGTAGTATAATCTTAAGACCCTTTGAAGTTGCCCAAATAATTTAATTAATGAAATCTTTATAAAATCCAATTATTTAACTTAGTTATGAATAAAAAAGAGGGAGATTATTTAAAAAACAATAAAGCACAAATGCAAATTGGATTTGGAATGATTTTCTCTGTTATATTAATAGTGGTTTTTATCGTATTCGCTGTTTACGGAATAATAAAGTTTTTGGATATTCAAAAATTTGCGCAAATTGAAAGCTTCAAACAAGATTTTCAGAATCATATAACTGATGCTTTAAGAAGCGATTCTATCTCCAAACCTATGAGCTATAGTCTCCCAAAAAATATAAGGCAAGTTTGTTTTGCAAATAATAAAGACGAAAATATGTATTTTGTTCCGAGTGAATATGAAGGAGCTCTTCTTAAAAATATAGATATTGCTAAAACAATTACAAGCCCTGGAAGCATTAATAGAAAACTTTGTATTGACGTTCAGTCTGGAAAATTTTCTGTTGTAATAAAAAAAGAAACTAATGAAAATTTGGTTACACTTACAAAATGAATCCCCATATAAAAAATAAAAGAGGAGATCTTCAGATGTCCTTTTCCTGGATTTTTGCAATAGTTGCAGGAATATTTATTCTTGTTTTGGCAATATATGGGGTTACGAAAGTTATTGGAATATACAAAAATCAAATGAATGCTCAGGGGGCAATGGGAGTGAATGTTTTAACAAATCCATTTGAATCAAGTTTTGAGAGTGCAAAAAGAGTTTTAGTTGATGTAGGAGGAGATGCAAGGATTTATACTGATTGTTCAAATTCAAGCACATTTGGAAGGCAAAAAATAAAAACCTCTCAAAAAGTTTTTGATAAATGGAGCGAAGATGAATCTGTTGAAATAAATGTTCAAAATAGATATATTTTCTCAGAAAATCCTGTAGAAGGAAAAATGTTCTATGTTTTTTCAACACCTTTTGAAATGCCATTCAAAATAGCAGACTTAATATATATAACATCAACAAAAGATAAATATTGTTTTATTAACCCTCCTGAAGACATTGAAGAAGAATTAGAAGGATTAATTGGAGAAACTCCTTCTCCTAATGAAAACTTTTTTGTAGAAGAAAGAAGGAGCGATTGTCCTGAACAAAGTACACTTGTGTGTTTCAGAACAGGTGAGAATTGTGATATCACTGTTTCTATGTCCTCAAGTTTTGGAAATTATGTTCAAAAGCCAACTTACAGGGTTTATTACGAGGGTGAAGCGTTGATGTATGCTGCCATATTTTCTGAAAAAGAAGAATATGAATGTCAGGTTGATAGATTAATGAAGAGGGCAGAACAACTTTATTTGCTTTATCAAGATAAATCTAATTTTGTTCTTCAAAGAACAAGATGCAACTCTGAATTAGATTTCGAGTTAGTTGAAATGAAAAACCTCTTGAGAGATTTCAGTGAATCTAAAGACCTTAATACAATATTTTCTCTTTCAGAAGAAATTGAAAATAAAAATAAATACGCTGAATGTAAACTATGGTGATAAAAACAAAAAACAAAGCAAGAATAAAAGAAAAGAAAGCTCAAATGAAAATACAGCAAATGTCTTTTATGCTTGTTGCTGTATTTATTTTCTTTGCACTTGTAGGAATGATTGTTGTTACTGTTTTCTTGAATAATATGTATAAAGAAGCTAATGAGCTTAAAGAACAAAATGCTCAATTGCTGGCATCAAAAATTGCAAATTCTCCTGAATTTAATTGTGGTGAAGTGTATGATGAAGAAAGAACAAATTGTATTGATTTAGATAAAGTAATGGTACTTAAAGAGAATATTGATAAGTACAACAAGTTCTGGGGCATTGAAAGCTTGGAAATAAGAAAAGTTTATCCTAAAACAAATCAAACCAGCCAAGAAATTGAGTGCACTAAAATTAATTATCCTTATTGCAATAAACTAACTTTGATAAATAATTCTGAAACTCCAGACAGATATAGTTATGTTTCTCTTTGTAGAGAAGAAATTTACAATGAAAAAAGTGTGAGCAAGTGTGAGTTAGGAATAATTATAATAGGATATGAGGGAATACAATGAAAAATAATATCAAACAAAGGAAAGAGATAAATAAAAAATTAATATTAGAGAACAAATCCGCACAAGAAGAAATGGTGGGATTTGGGTTAATAATTGTACTTGTTGCAATTATATTCATAGTTTTTATTGCAATATATTTGAAAAAACCTGTAGAAGTAACTGAAGATTATGAAATTGGAAGTTTCATACAAGCTACACTTCAATATACTACAATATGTGAGGATAATAACGGAAATGTAACTGTTCAGGATTTAATAAAAAAATGTAAAGACAATGATTTATGCAGTTACAGGAATATGAATCCCTGCCAGATTTTAAATAATACACTTAATGGGATATTAAGGGAGAGTTGGGAAACAAGTCCAAATGGAGTGATAAAGGGATATTCATTTGTGATTAATATTTCAGAAGACAGAGGGGAGAGTTGGGAAACAATTGTGAAAGTAGATAAAGGTGTAGTTACTAACAACTACAGGGGATCAATACAGGACTTTGGAAAAAGTATAGGTGGAGGGTACAATACTGCAATAAGCTTTAAGGTTTACAATTAAATTTCAACATTTATTGTTATCTTATCTACAACTATAACTGGTTTATAGCGGGTTCTATTTTTTGTCTTTTCTGGTATTAATTCTATAAAACCAAACCTTTCTAAGAGCTTGATATCATCATTTACAGACTTGAAACCCCTGTTTAATTTCTTAGCTAAATCGTAAATGGAAATAGGTTTTTCTGTTTTTATTGTGTCCAGAATCCTGGCTTTTTCATTACTTAAAAGCTGCCTTAAAGCTAAAATTCCTGAGAAATTATAGCTTTCCTTAGAAACTCCTGAACTTTTGAAAATTGAAAATGCTCCTTTGCTTTCTTTTATTGTAATTTCACGTATTTTTGTTTTTGCCATTTTATTTTTTACAATTATCTTTATTTTGTCGTCGGTAAATTAAAAAATTAATTTACACTTGTATATATATTCTAAACTTGACAAAAGAACAAGAGATATTATGAAGACTCTGTTAGAAAGGAAACCTAAGAAAATCGTGAATTGTGCAGATTCTTATAAAAACTATAAGGT
>DAHVOT010000060.1 GCA_027318675.1 archaeon
CAGTAGATTTAATATTCTTAGCAGTTGATTTTTCTGCTTCCAGCTGTTTCTGAACTGAAACAATATCATATCCTGCTGATATATATACTGTGATCAATTCTGTATGTCTTCCTTTATGTTTTTCAAGTTCTTCAAGAAGAACTTCAAGTTCTGCTTTAGATATTGCTGCCATGTTTAAAGAAAATGAAAGGGGTTTATAAAATTAGTCAAGAACGGTTCTAAGCCCAATATTTTCTAAATCATGTATATTATTCTTGATTAGAATTAACAAGATAATACCTTTCAGCATTAGAACAAGCATAATTTAGCTTACCATATCTAATTCCATGATGAAAATCTTGAATCCAGACTAATTTCCCATTAAGTTCTTCTAATTTTTCGTAATTAGTTTTTTCCGAAGTTTTATCCAAGTTTTTTTCATGAAAATCAGGTATAGGTAAAATTCCTACTAAAATGCCAAGATCTTTTAATATCCCCATATTAAATAAAACCCATCCTAACTTTTAAAGATTTATGTAATTAAGGATAATTCAATCAAAGAAACTCAACTTCAAACTTTTTTCCTTCTCTTATTGCTTTTGCGTTTGAAACATTTTTTAAATCTTCAAGAACAGATTTTATCTCTTCATAATCTTCTTTTGGCAAAGTAAGAACAATTTCTACATTCATTGCTTTTTTATTAAGAGATTTTTCTTGTCTAACTTGTGAAATAATAGAGTAAAGTTTTTCCAGTATCTTTATATGATTAGCACTTTCTTTTTTATCTGCTTCTGGCCAAGAGCTTATATGTATTGATTTTTCTTTTTCGTTCTTCCTAAAATATTCCTGATAAATTTCTTCTGTAATAAAAGGCATTATTGGAGCTATTAATTTCAAAATTGTAAGCAATGAATTATACAAAGTAAATTGTGCAGAAAGTTTTGCATTTCCTTCTCCTTGGTAAACTCTTTTTTTAACAATCTCTAAATAATTATCACAAAAATCACTCCAGAAAAATTTTTCAACATCCAACTTTACTTTAGAATATTCATACCCCTTAAAACTTTCAGTGCATTCTTTAACTAAAATATTAAGTTTATCTAAAAACAATTCATCTATCTTCTCCAATTTATGGGGTTTATTCTTAGGATTATAATCCTTAAGATTCATGAATACAAATTTAGATGCATTAATCAATTTATTTATCATCTTTGTACCTGCAATCAAATCTTTTTCCTGATAATCCAAGTCATTTCCTAGTTTTGAACCAGCAGCCCAAAATCTAGTTGCATCTGCTCCATATTTATTCATGATTATTTTAGGATCAATAACATTACCCTTAGATTTTGACATTTTCTCTCCACCCAAAGAAACATTTCCAGATATAGCAATATCTTTCCAAGGTATAGTTTTTGAATGAAGATAACTTTTAACAATTGTATAAAATGCCCAAGTTCTTATTATATCGTGTCCTTGCGGTCTTAAAGAATAAGGAACAACAACTTTATCTTTGATTAGAGAACTTGTAATTTGAGGAGTTAAAGAAGAAGTTGCCCAAGTATCTAATACCTTCTCTTCTGGTTTTGTTTCAGATTTACATTTAGGGCATTTCTTTTTTATCTGAAGAGGATCTACAGGTAATTCTTTTTCTTCTGCTAAAATTACTTCTCCACATTTTTTACATTCCCAAACAGGAATAGGAACTCCAAAATGCCTTTCTCTGGATATATTCCAATCCCACTCTAATCCATTAACCCAATTATCATATCTTTTGTGCATAAATTCAGGATACCATTTTATTTTATTTCCCTGTTCAATTAATTTCCTCTTTTTATCAAGTATTTTAATAAACCACTGCTCTGTTGTTGCAAATTCGATAGGAGTTCCACATTTATCATGGACATTTACAGTATGATTAATTTCCTTTTGCTCAACAATCAAGTTTTCTTTTTTTAAATCTTCAAGAATTTTTTTTCTCGCTTCTTTAACTTTCAAACCCTTGTATTCTCCAAAATTAACTCTTCCTGATTTGTCAAATATTATTTTTGGAACAAGCTTATATCTATTTATTGCATCAACATCATATTTATCTCCATAGGAACACACCATTAAGGCGCCAGTTCCCTTATCAGGATCAGCAGATGTGTCAGCAATTATTGGAACTTCATAATCAAATAAAGGTACTTTTGCAATTTTTCCTACAACATTTTTATATTTTTTATCTGCAGGATGAACAAATACAGCAACACATGCCCCTAAAAGTTCTGGCCTTGTTGTTGCAATAAGTAAATCCTTATTTCCACAAGAAAACTTCAAAGTTGAAAACAAACTTTTCTCTTCTTTATCTTCAAGTTCAGCTTGAGCAATAGAAGTCTGACATTCAGGACACCATATGGTAGGGAATTCTTTTTTATATATTTCTTTAAGCTTGTATAAATCCAAAAAAGATTTTTGAGATATTTTTCTGGAATTATCATCAATTGTAGAATAATAAACATTGTAATCACAGGATATCCCAAGATCTTTCCAGGCTTGTATAAAATCAGGCAGTATTTCTTTAAGTGATTTTAAACAAAGATCAATAAATTCTTCTCTAGACATATCTTTACTTTTCAAATTCTTTGTTTTCTCAATTAATCTCTCTGTAGGCAATCCATTGTCATCTGTTCCAAAAGGATAAAAAACACTTCCATCTTTACCTTCTAAAAACATTCTTTGAAACCTTGCAATAAAATCTTGCTGAGAATAACTAAAGGTATGTCCAATGTGCATAGCTCCTGATACTGTTGGTGGAGGAGTATCAACTGAATATATTTCTTTCTTCTTTAAATCTGCAGTGTAAATTTTCTCTTTTTCCCAAAAACTCTTCCACTTACTTTCAATGTGTTTAAAGTCAAACTTTGAATTTGAGCTTGAATTTGCTTCTGCCATGGATAATCTTATCCAAGAAACTTTTAAAAACTATCTCTCTTTAAAATATTCATGGCATCAGACAACAAAGTAAGCCTTCCAGGAGGATTTGGAGGGTTAATGCGTTATAGTGAAGAATTTGACAGTTATATTAATTTAAAACCTGCACATGTTGTAATATTTGTCATATTTATTATGGCATTCAGATTAGTAATGCCCTATATATTCAAATAAATTTAATTTTCTAAAATGTTTCCAGGAGTTGACCCCAGACAAATGCAAGGGATGCTCAAAAAGATGGGTATTTCTCAGGAAGAGATAGATGCATCAAGAGTAATAATTGAAAAAACAGACAATTCTAGAATAATTATTAATAACCCTTCTGTTACAAAAATAAAGATGCAAGGACAAGAAACATTTCAAATTGCAGGAGAAATAACAGAAGAATCTGCAGAAGAAGAAACCTCTGAGGAAGATATAAAAACAGTCATAGAAAAAACAGGAGTTTCAGAAAAAATTGCAAGAGAGACTCTTGAAAAAAACAATGGAGATTTAGCTGAAACAATTTTAGAACTAAGTGAATAAAATGACATTTGAACCATTATACAAAAAAGTAATTAAAAAATTAGAAGCTGAAGAAAAAGAATTGCAACCGGATGCGCCGCCCTTTCGCAAGCGCCTGCTCCTTTTTGGCATCATTGCGCTGCTGGTTATAGGGGCTGCTCTTTTCTGGTGG
>DAHVOT010000061.1 GCA_027318675.1 archaeon
AACAATCTGGACAGCTTACAACAAATCAATTGAAAAATATAAAGAAACAATTGAAGTTAAAGAAACTGAAATATTCATACCTCTTTCTATATTGAATAATAGAAAACTTACAATCTTAGAATCAGTAATAGTTTATTTAAGAAATAAGGATATGACTTATAGTGAAATAAGTAAATTAATTGAGAGGGATCAGAGAAATGTTAGGAGCATATATTTTAAAGAAAATAATAATATTTAAATACCCTCAGCTATTATTTTAACTAAGATGAAAAAGAGGAACATTGCATTAACGATACTAATTATATCTCTAATTACAATTGCTCCATTAATTTCAGCAGGATTTTTTTCAGAAACCTGGGGGAAAATAACTGGAAAAGCAAGTTCTCAAAGTTTTACAGTAAATGTAACAGTAACTAACTCTCCACCAAGAATCTATGCTATAACAGGGTTGTCTGCAATTACATTAAATGAAGGACCAAGTCCAACATACGCAACAATAAATTTTTCTGTAAATGATAGTGATGGTGCTGCAAATTTAAACAATGCTTCAGCAAAAATTAATTTAACAAGGGGCGGCGAAGCATTAAGATACGATAGTTTATGTGATGTAAAAGACTATCAAGGAAATTATTCTAATTATACTTGCAATATTACATTATGGTGGTTTGATGGAGCAGGACCTTGGACAGTTCACGCTAACATAACA
Organism: archaeon; assembly: GCA_027318675.1. GTDB lineage: Archaea > Nanobdellota > Nanobdellia > Pacearchaeales > GW2011-AR1 > MWBV01. The sequence goes on from DAHVOT010000061.1 coordinate 707, forward strand.
GACTTAAATGGAAACTTAGCAGTAAATGGATCTCAATCTATAACTGTAAATACTTTAACAGGTTTTGTAATGAGCCCATCAACATTAAACTTCACAAATTTAGTTGCAGGATCATATAATAATACTCCTATAAACCATTTAACCTTAAACAATACAGGTAATGTAGATATAACCACTGGAAATGTTCAAGTTAATGCTACAGACTTAGTAGGAGAAACAACTCCAAATAGATTTTTATATGCTGGAAACTTCTCAGTAAGTACATATACAGGAAATAGTATAGAATGTAATATAACTGCATCAGCAACTCAAATGGTAAATAAAACATTTACAGGGGTAGTATTATCTGCACTTGATGCAGGAAATTATACAATAAATGATGGAACAGGACAAGAAAAATTATATACTTGTTTAAGAGAAGTAGGATCAGAACTAACACAGCAACAATATTCAACATATAAATGGGGACCTTGGATAGTGCAGGTAGTATAAAATGAAAAACAATAAAATTTACTTAACCATCTTATCAACATTAATATTAGGAATTTCCTTTGTCTCTGCTTTCTCTGTGTCTGCACCTTATATGGAAGATAAACAATTATATTTGACTTTAGGATCAGAACCAACAGATTTAGAATTTGTATTGCAAAATGGGGGAGGAGCAACAGAATCAGTAATAATTAGAACAACTATATTAGCAGGGGAAGAAATAATAAGTATAAGTGATGAACAAGAAACTTATATAGTTAACCCTGGAGAAAAAGTCCCAGTAAAATTAAGAATAACTATACCTGAAAGTGCAAAAGCAGGAGATAGTTATGCTGTAGTATTAAGCTTCTCTACAGTTAAATCTACAGGCTCTGGAGAATTCGGTTTTGGAACTGGACAAGAACAAAGATTCACAGCAAAAATAATAAGTGAACCAGAATTAAGTATAGAAACTAAAAAAACAAATAACCCCATAATATACTTAGGGATAAGTATACTTCTATTATTGATTGTAACACTCTCTATACTTTCAAAAAGAAAAGTTAAAAAGAAATAAATAAAAATTTTAAAAACTACATTTACGTCTAGTATTAATGAAAAAAGAGAATTTATTTATCTTGCTTTTATTATACATATTCTTAAATCCATTTTTAAGTGCTGAAATAACTGGAGATGCAATATCTTCTAACATAACAGGAAAGGCGACATCTCAACAAATAGGGCTTAGTATATTTGTAGGAATAGCGGGAGGAACTCCGTCAATAGATTTAATCTCTCCAAAAAATAACACTTATTTAAAAAATGAATCTATTCCTTTAAATTTTACAATAATCAACGGAGATTCTATATGGTATAACATAGACAATTCTGAGAATATTACAATTACAAATCCTATCTACTTTAATACCTCGCAAGGAGCCCATATCTTAACAATATACTCAAATAACACAAATGGAACTTCCTCAAAACAGATAAACTTCATTTCAAATTTAAGTAGATTCTTAATCTTTTTTCAAGAGTATAATGGAAGCACCAAGGGAAGTTCAATAAACTTCTTAGATTATACATATGAAGAAATACAAAATATTGAAAAGATAACTCTTGAAAACACCAATTACGGTAAAATTACATTTAACCAAGCAATTAATTCTACAAACGATAGAATAAATACAGACAACATTTTAGATTTAGATTCAAATACTCAAATCTCTCAAAATAACATAACATTAAATTATGTTGAACTTCCTAATTTTAATAAACCTGCAACAATCTGGTTATACAATCTTGAGTTTGATAACCCCCGAATACTAAAAGATGGGATTGTTTGTTCTCCACCAACATGCATTAAAGAAAGTTATTCTGCTGGAATACTCAAATTTAATGTAACTCACTTTACAACTTATTCTGCAGAAGAAACCCCTGTTGTTCCAGACGATGAAGGTGGAGGAGGAAGCGGAGGAGGAAGTAATATTCCAGAAAAAGAAGATGATGAAACAATAGAATATTCTGAAACAATAGCTCCCAATCCAACTAAAATAGAAATATCAATAAAACCAGGAGAAACAAAAACAGAAGAATTATATTTAACAAACTATTATAATGAAGAATTAGAATTGATAATTCAAGTAGAAAACCTCCATAATTTTTTAAAAGTAAATGAAACGAGATTTAAATTGCTTCCAAATGAAACAAAAAGAATATCTCTTAACTTCACAATAGGAGAATTAGCAGATCCTGGAAATTATGTAGGAAAAATAAAAATAATCACAAATAAAGATGCTTATCAAGTAATTACTTCAGTAAACATACAATCAAGAGAATCTTTATTTGACGTATCTTTAGAAATAGAAAATGAAAAGTCAATAATTTTTCCAAATGAAGATTTATTAATTAAATTAATGGCATATAATGTTGGAGACTTAATATCCAAAAATACTACCATTATATATTCTATAAAAGATGTAAATGGGAAAATAATATATGAAGAAGAAGAAACAATTCTTATAGAAAATTATCTTGAAAAAATAAAAGAAATTAAATTGCCTAAAAAGATAAATCCTGGAAAATATATAATCTCCGTAGAATTAAAAAATAATAATAAATTAGCTGTTGCAATGTCAACGGTTGAAATAAAGAAAAAAGAAATACCCTTATTTGTTAAGATAACGATTCCTATTGCATCTATAATCGCGATATTCTTTGTTTTGATGCTAATAGGAAGACGTGAAGAG
>DAHVOT010000062.1 GCA_027318675.1 archaeon
GTATTACAATTGAATTACCGGAGTTTATCTTAGTTAAAAATGAATTTAATGGATATAATTATCTTCAAAGATTCTCTCAGGAATCAGATAAGCCCAATGTAACACTAACTTTTCAAGAAGATAGTAAGCAAGACCCAAGAATAATAACAATAAATACAATTTAAAATCTAAGAAAGAGAATCATGTTTTATATTATTCTGAAGAATGGAATAAACATGTTTTAATTACTGGTAATTTGGGTTATAGATACATTGGAAAAGTTCTTGTTCGTGATAGAAAAGATCATAGAATGGGTGTCAGTTTTGAACACTTGCAAAAAGAAGGACTAAGATTAAATCATCTTGAGAGAATAAGTAGAGCAGATAATATAAGAGAGGATTTAACTCCAGAATATGTTGCGGAGAGATACAAATATATTCTTTATCAGTTAAGGAAACAATAATAATTATAAACATATAATTTCTATTTATATTGTAATTTGTATGAAGTTTGATGATTTCAAGCACGATGTAACTTTTGAATCTCTTTTAGATTTAATAGATAGAAGAGATAATTTTGATAAAGAATCTTATTTATATATTGAATGGGCAGAAAAATTTTTCATTGATCTATCTAATTCTCTAGAAAAGATTCTTAATCCTAAAAATGAAGAAAGGTATTACTCTTTAGAACCGAATATAATGGAAATAATTGGAGATAGAAATAAAAAAAGAGATGGATTTTCTTGTATTGATTTAGTTGAGTTAAAAAACGATTTTAATTATCTCTCTTTTAGTTTGAAAAATCTTAAGGAAAATCCTTCGGAATTTTATAGAAGCAAGGAGTTTGAGAAAATTAAAGAATGCATTTCAAAATATATTTCTAAAAAGAATTCATTCAATGAAGGTTTAAATTATATTCAAGATTAAATTTAAAAATGATTTTTTATAATAGATAAATACAATGGTTATAGAAGAGGGATATGGTCAGGGATTAGATACATTTCTAACTGGAAGACTTGACAGAAAAGATTTAAATGATATGACAAGAGGAATTTTACATTATGCAGCATATAGCCTTCCTTTTTATGGATTATATGATCAACACAAAAAACCAAAAAAAGAAAGAAACAAAGTGGGAGTCATATTTTCTAATGCTGTAATTATATCCTTTATAGCCAAATACATTCTTTTTCCTTCTTACCTACTTGTAAAGGGTGCTGCAACAGGAGACTGGCATCCATTCAGATTTGATTCTAAAGATAAAGTTGAGTTGAAGGTAGAGGATAAAACCGAGAAAAGTAGTGATTTGGAGAGAAAATTAAATCTTCATGATATCTCGCAATAAGTTTATTGTTGTTTTCAAAGCAATAATAGTTATAAATGATCTTAACATTTAATTATTATGAGTGATGGGATAACAGATGTTGCAAGAGATATTGATTTACAAGAGAAATCAAAAGAAATACGTTCTTTGGAAAAAATCTTTGGAGAGAGTCCGTCTATTGAATTAGCCCAAGAAATACTCAATAAATTTAATGAATTTTTAGAAATGCCTAAAGGATATTATAATGAGATTAATGCAAAAATAATAAAAGAGAGAGTAAATTATTATCAAAATTATATAATTCGATAAAAGAATAAAAATGCTTCAAAAGATTATTTACCGTCGATTAACAATAAATATCTATGTTTTCTAAAAAAATATATTCAAGCGCAAAGCAAAAAGTTTATAAACTAACTTTTTTATTAACTAATTTATGGCAAAAGAAAAACCAACAATGAATGTAGTGTTTGTAGGACACGTTGATGCTGGTAAGTCTACTTGTGTAGGTAGAATAATGTTTGATGGTGGTGCAGTATCAGAACAGGAAATGGCTAAATTAAAAGCTGAAGCTCAAAAATATGGAAAAGCTGGATTTGAATTTGCTTATGTTATGGATAATATTAAAGAAGAAAGAGAAAGAGGAGTTACAATTGATTTATCTTACAAAAAATTAATGACTCAAAAGTTTGAAATAACAATCATTGATGCGCCTGGACACAGAGATTTTGTTAAGAACATGATTACTGGTGCTTCACAGGCAGATGCTGCTTTCTTGGTTATTGCTGCTCCTGCTGGAGTTCAACCACAAACAACAGAGCACTTGTGGCTTTTAAGAACAATGGGTGTAAAGAATCTTGCTATTGCTGTAAATAAAATGGATGCTGTTGATTACAAAGAAGACAGATTCAAAGCAGTTAAAGAAGAAGTTGGAAAATTATTAAAACAAGTTGGAATAAACCCAGATAACACACCTTTCTTAGCTGTTAGTGGTTTACAGGGAGATAATATTTACAAGAAAACAGACAAAATGCCTTGGTATAAAGGACCAACAATTTTAGAGCAGATAGATTTATTCCCTGCTCCAGAATTACCAACAAATTTACCAATGAGAATGCCAGTTCAGGATGTATATGAAATTACAGGAATTGGAACTGTTCCAGTTGGAAAAGTTGAAACAGGTATAATGAAAGTTGGACAAAAAGTCATAATTCTTCCAGGAAGAACTGGAACTGGAATTCCAGGTGAAATAAAGACTATTGAAGCTCATCATGAAACTTTACCTGATGCTCCTGCTGGTATGAATGTAGGTGTTAATATTAGAGGAATAGGAAAGAAAGATATTGCAAGAGGAGATGTTATTTGTGAAGCAAGTTCTCCAATACCAATAGTTGAAGAATTCATAGCTCAGATTGCTGTAATCAATCACCCAACTGTATTGGCTAAAGGATATACTCCTGTATTCCATATACACACAGCTCAAGTACCTTGCCAATTCACAGAATTAATTGAACAGATTGATCCTAAATCTGGACAAGTTATAAAACAGAATCCTGACTTCTTGAAGAATGGAGATGTTGCTAAAGTTAGAATAAGACCACAAGGAAATTTATGTTTAGAAACTGCTAAAGAAAATCCATTTATGGGAAGATTTGCAGTTAGAGATGCTGGAGCTACAGTAGCTGCTGGTATGTGTTTGGAAATTGTGAAGAAGAAATAAGGTGATTTTTCTATAAACTAAAACTTAAAAAATTCAACAAAATAAATTTTAATAATTTAATTTCTTAAAATGATACTCTTTCAGATAATCCTAGAACAATTGTACAATTTTTTTAAGAGCTTTTGATATACTAAATAGTATAGATGTTGTATAGAGAGATATTTTTATGCTTGGAAACATTAAGTATTTAAACTAAACTTAAGAGTAATTTTCCATGAAAGAAAAATATAATATAAGAGATGCAAAACAATTTTCAGATGAATTTGAAAATATTCAAAACTTAAATGAAGTAGATTATATTCACCTTGCAAAATCTTTGAAGA